>NZ_JABMLK010000001.1:0-300500 GCF_013394855.1 Limnobaculum xujianqingii
AAAACAAAGAAGTTCGTTGTAAGCGGTAGAGGAAAAAGCGTTAACATCGTTTATATTTCTCTACCTTTGTTATTGATTTTTTGTTCGAGTGGAGTTCGCCGTGTCACTTTCTCTTTGGCAGCAGTGCCTTGCCCGACTGCAAGATGAATTACCTGCCACCGAATTCAGTATGTGGATTCGTCCGTTACAGGCGGAACTGAGTGACGATACACTCGCCCTTTACGCACCTAACCGATTTGTTCTGGATTGGGTTCGCGATAAATACCTAAATAATATTAATGCATTACTGAATGACTTCTGTGGTAGTGATGTGCCTCAGTTGCGTTTTGAAGTGGGCACTAAACCACTGGCTCAGATCGATCGTCCGGCAAAAGTGAATACTAACGGAAACGGGCAGACAGGTGCCGCTCGCCCTGCTGCAGTGCGCCCAAGCTGGGAAAGCACGTCGGCACAGCCGGAGCTTTCTTATCGTTCAGGTGTGAATCCTAAACATCAGTTTGATAATTTCGTTGAGGGTAAATCTAACCAACTGGCGCGGGCTGCTGCTCGTCAGGTTGCAGATAATCCGGGCGGCGCTTATAACCCACTATTTCTGTATGGTGGAACCGGGCTGGGTAAAACTCACCTGTTACACGCGGTAGGCAACGGTATTATTGAGCGCAAGCCGAATGCCAAAGTGGTCTATATGCACTCTGAGCGCTTTGTTCAGGATATGGTAAAAGCATTACAAAACAACGCGATTGAAGAGTTTAAACGTTACTATCGTTCTGTTGATGCATTACTGATTGATGATATTCAATTTTTTGCTAATAAAGAGCGTTCACAGGAAGAATTCTTTCATACCTTTAATGCGTTACTGGAAGGTAACCAACAAATTATTCTTACCTCTGACCGTTACCCGAAAGAGATTAATGGCGTAGAAGATCGTCTGAAATCTCGCTTCGGCTGGGGGTTGACGGTGGCTATTGAGCCTCCGGAGCTGGAAACTCGAGTCGCTATATTAATGAAGAAGGCGGATGAGAACGATATTCGACTGCCAGCAGAAGTCGCTTTCTTTATTGCTAAGCGTTTGCGTTCTAATGTCCGGGAACTGGAAGGGGCATTAAACCGAGTGATTGCCAATGCTAATTTCACCGGGCGCGCCATTACCATTGACTTTGTGCGTGAGGCCCTGCGGGATTTATTGGCGCTGCAAGAAAAGCTGGTTACTATAGATAATATCCAAAAAACAGTAGCGGAATATTACAAAATTAAGATCGCTGATTTGTTGTCTAAACGGCGTTCCCGTTCCGTTGCCCGCCCGCGCCAGATGGCGATGGCATTGGCTAAAGAGTTGACCAACCACAGCTTACCGGAAATCGGTGATGCGTTTGGCGGCCGGGACCACACCACCGTGCTGCACGCCTGTCGTAAAATAGAACAGTTACGAGAGGAAAGCCACGACATCAAAGAAGATTTCTCTAACTTAATCAGAACATTATCATCATAACGCTTATGAAATTTATCATTGACCGTGAACATTTAATTAAGCCGCTGCAGCAAGTCAGCAGCCCGCTGGGTGGCCGCCCAACGCTGCCTATTCTTGGTAACCTTCTGATTCAAGTTACAGACGGTTATCTGTTACTTACCGGTACCGATCTTGAAATGGAGATGGTAGCCCGCATTACCTTGACTCAGCCTCATGAGCCGGGTGCGATTACTGTTCCAGCACGTAAATTCCTTGATATTTGTCGTGGGTTGCCCGACGGTGCTGAAATCAGCATCACTCAGGAAAACGATCGCATTCTGGTGCGCTCAGGCCGTAGTCGTTTCTCCCTTTCTACTCTGCCAGCGTCAGATTATCCGAATCTGGATGACTGGAAGAGTGAAGTGGAATTTACCCTGCCTCAGGCAACGCTGAAGCGCCTGATTGAAGCCACCCAATTTTCTATGGCACATCAGGATGTACGTTACTACCTGAACGGCATGATGTTTGAAACCGAAGGTGAAGAGTTGCGTACTGTCGCTACTGACGGCCATCGTCTGGCTGTGTGTTCAATGTCAGTAGGTCAGAAGCTACCACCTCACGATGTGATTGTGCCGCGTAAAGGGGTACTGGAGTTAGTTCGCCTGCTGGATAACAACAATGGCGATCTGCGTCTGCAAATTGGCAGCAATAACATTCGTGCTCACGTTGGTGACTATATTTTCACCTCCAAGTTGGTTGATGGTCGCTTTCCTGACTATCGCCGCGTGCTGCCAAAGAATCCGGATAAAACACTGGAAGCTAACTGTGATGAGCTTAAGCAGGCATTTTCTCGTGCAGCGATCCTCTCTAACGAGAAGTTCCGTGGCGTGCGTCTGCACCTGAATCAGAATCAACTGAAAATCACAGCCAATAACCCGGAGCAGGAAGAAGCAGAAGAGATTCTGGACGTGGTGTATGGCGGTACCGATCTGGAAATCGGTTTTAACGTCAGCTATGTATTGGATGTGCTGAATGCGCTTAAGTGCGAAGACGTGCGTTTATTGCTAACCGACTCAGTATCCAGCGTACAAATAGAGGACTGTGCTAATACCAGCGCAGCCTATGTTGTTATGCCAATGCGTCTGTAAACGGAGCTACTGTACCACTGAATGGCTTTAACCCGTTTACTGATAAATGACTTCCGCAATATCGAATCGGCGGATCTCGCACCGTCCGCCGGCTTCAATTTTTTTGTCGGCCCTAACGGCAGCGGCAAGACCAGCGTACTGGAAGCAGTATATACGCTCGGTCATGGTCGCGCTTTTCGCAGCCTGCAAACCGGACGAGTTGTTCGTCATGAGCAGCAAGAATTCGTATTACATGGTAGAATAGCCGGTAATGAACGGGAGTTATCGGTTGGGTTACGTAAAAGCCGTCTTGGTGATACCAAAGTTCGCATTGATGGCAGTGATGACCATAAAGTCTCTGAGCTGGCCCAACTCTTACCCATTCAGTTAATTACGCCGGAAGGGTTCACTTTACTCAACGGCGGCCCTAAATATCGGCGAGCATTTTTAGACTGGGGCTGTTTTCATAGTGAACCACACTTTTTTCATGGCTGGAGCAATCTCAGACGATTGCTGAAACAGCGAAACGCAGCGCTGCGTCAAACCCATCGCTATTCACAAATTCGCCCGTGGGATCAGGAACTCATTCCACTGGCGATGCGTATTAGTGAATGGCGAGCAGCGTATGCCGAAGCTATCGCACAGGATATTACCGCAACCTGTGCTGAGTTTTTACCGGAGTTCAACCTGTCATTCTCCTTCCAGCGCGGTTGGGATAAAGAGAGTGACTATGGTGAGCTTCTTGAGCGGCAGTTTGAGCGTGACCGGGCTTTGACCTATACGTCAGCGGGCCCACATAAAGCAGATTTTCGTATTCGTGCAGATGGAACGCCGGTGGAAGATTTGTTGTCGCGCGGCCAGCTCAAATTATTGATGTGTGCACTGCGTTTAGCTCAGGGGGAGTTTTTAACTCGTCAGAGCGGACGTCGTTGCCTCTATCTTATCGATGATTTTGCTTCCGAGCTTGATGTCCATCGCCGCAAATTGCTGGCGGATCGTTTAAAAGCTACCGGCGCTCAGGTTTTTGTTAGCGCCGTCAGCGCTGAACAGATCGCTGATATGATGGACAAAAAGGGCAAGATGTTCTCTGTAGAACATGGCAAAATAGAGCATCAACCACAGGATTAATAGTGAGCGAGAAACGCTAATGTCGAATACATATGATTCCTCAAGTATCAAGGTTTTAAAAGGTCTGGATGCGGTACGTAAACGCCCGGGCATGTATATCGGTGATACCGACGATGGTACCGGTCTGCACCACATGGTATTTGAGGTTGTCGATAACGCAATCGACGAAGCGCTGGCTGGCTACTGTAAAGACATCGTTGTAACCATTCACAGTGATAACTCCGTTTCCGTACAGGATGATGGCCGTGGTATTCCTACCGGCATTCACGAAGAGGAAGGTGTTTCTGCTGCAGAGGTTATCATGACCGTACTGCACGCAGGCGGTAAGTTTGATGATAACTCCTATAAAGTTTCCGGTGGTTTGCACGGCGTGGGTGTTTCAGTAGTCAATGCGCTGTCGGACAAACTGGAACTGGTTATCGATCGTGATGGTAAAACCCATAAGCAAATCTACCGCAGCGGTGTGCCGGAAGCGCCTCTGAAAGTGGTGAGTGATGCTGACAGAAGTGGTACTCGTATTCGTTTCTGGCCAAGCCCGGACACCTTTACCACTAACCTTGAGTTTCAATACGATATTCTGGCTAAACGTCTGCGTGAACTGTCGTTCCTGAACTCCGGCGTATCCATCAAATTAAATGATGAGCGTGACGATAAGCATGACCACTTCCATTATGAAGGTGGTATTAAGGCGTTCGTAGAATATCTGAACCGTAATAAAACCCCGATTCATCCATCGGTATTCTATTTCACGCATCAGAATGAAAAAGACGGTATCAATGTAGAAGTTTCTCTGCAGTGGAACGATGGCTTCCAGGAGAATATCTACTGTTTTACTAATAACATTCCACAGCGTGACGGTGGTACTCACCTGGCCGGTTTCCGCGCTGCAATGACCCGTACCCTGAATAACTATATGGAAAAAGAGGGTTACAGCAAAAAAGCTAAAGTCAGCGCCACCGGCGATGATGCTCGTGAAGGTTTGATTGCAGTAGTTTCAGTTAAAGTGCCGGATCCTAAATTCTCTTCACAGACTAAAGATAAGCTGGTTTCTTCAGAGGTTAAATCTGCCGTTGAATCCATCATGGCGGAAAAACTGTCTGAATACCTGCTGGAAAATCCGAGCGATGCCAAAATCGTAGTGGGCAAAATCATCGATGCGGCTCGTGCTCGTGAAGCGGCACGTAAAGCGCGTGAAATGACTCGCCGTAAAGGGGCTTTAGACTTAGGTGGCCTGCCGGGTAAACTGGCGGACTGCCAGGAACGTGACCCTGCGCTGTCTGAACTCTACTTAGTGGAAGGGGACTCAGCGGGCGGCTCTGCTAAGCAGGGGCGTAACCGTAAGAATCAGGCGATTCTGCCGTTGAAAGGAAAAATCCTCAACGTGGAGAAAGCGCGCTTCGACAAGATGCTATCTTCTCAGGAAGTAGCGACCCTGATCACCGCATTAGGTTGTGGTATCGGCCGCGATGAATACAACCCGGACAAACTGCGTTATCACAGTATCATTATCATGACCGATGCTGACGTGGATGGTTCGCACATCCGTACTCTGTTGCTGACTTTCTTTTACCGTCAAATGCCGGAAGTTATTGAGCGTGGCTATATCTATATTGCTCAGCCACCGCTGTATAAAGTGAAAAAAGGTAAGCAAGAGCAGTACATCAAAGATGATGAAGCGATGGATCAGTACCAGATCACCACAGCGTTAGACGGTGCATCACTGTTTGTGAACCCACAGGCACCGGCGCTGGCGGGTGAACCTCTGGAGCGTTTAGTCGCAGAGTTTTATAGCGTGCAGAAGATGCTCAAACGTATGGAGCGTCGTACTCCTCTGGCTCTGCTTAATCAGTTAGTCTATCAGTCAACGCTGACTGAAGAGATTCTGTCTGATAAAACTAAAACTCAGGAGTGGGTTGAATCACTGGTTAATACGCTTAATGAAAAAGAGCAGCATGGCAGTACTTATATTGCTCTGGTTCAGGAAAACAGCGAGCGTGCTATTTTCGAGCCGCAGATTCGCGTTCGTACCCATGGTGTTGATACTGATTACAACCTGAATATTGATTTTGTATTGGGCAGTGAATATCGCAAGATGTGTCATCTGGGTGAGCAACTGCGTGGTCTGATTGAAGATGAAGCCTTTATTGAGCGCGGCGAACGTCGTCAGCCAGTAGCCACCTTCGAACAGGCTCTTGACTGGTTAGTTAAAGAATCACGCCGTGGATTATCTATTCAGCGCTATAAAGGTCTGGGAGAGATGAACCCGGAGCAGCTGTGGGAAACTACTATGGATCCGGAAGGACGTCGTATGTTGCAGGTAACTATTAAAGATGCGATTGCCGCCGATCAGCTATTCACTACGCTGATGGGGGATGAAGTTGAACCTCGTCGTGCCTTTATCGAACAAAATGCGCTGAAGGTTGCTAATCTGGACGTGTAGTAACCTGAAATGTCGGATCTAGTCTAAAGTGAGATGAAATCCAGCAAAGATGAGATGACGTCTAATTAGAAATGAGATAGAGGGAGCCAATTGGCTCCTTCTATTTTTTTGGCTTTAAGTTCAGCGGCGATTTTCTTTTCATTTCTGTAAAAATTTTTTGAGCAGCCTCATGAGAAACTGATGGTCGACTATCTTCAATACTTTTGATAACACTCTCTTCTAACCATTTTCTATACTTATTGGCAGACTCTTGGGTAATTTCGGGTTCCTGCATAGAAATATCTACAAATTTTTTATTACAGTTATTTTTCATATTAATTCCAATGCTAAAAATATATTTTTAATTAAAACAAAACCTAATCTAATATTTAATTTCGTATGCAATCTATTATACGAAAAATAAAGAATAGAATATTAAACTTGATGACTCCAATCCATGAAATTAATATTTTAGTCATGATTAAAAAATGATAATTTATTATATGCAATCAATTTTTATTCCATTTAGTATCACGAAAATATAAAAATGACACCATTTAGTCACTTTTTAGAACAGATTAGAAGAGATAGAAAGCTGAGCCAAAAACAGCTTGCATATGCGCTTGATATCAATCCCAGCTATGTAAGTGCATTAGAAACAGGCAAGAAGAGCCCACCCACAGAAGTGATTTTACAAAAACTGATATCGAGCCTATCACTTGATAAGCAAGAACAAGATACGTTACGGGATGTTGTTGAGTTATCACAAACAACAAGGAAAGTACCTAATCGTGTTACATGTGATGAGTTAGTGTTTATTCGTCAATTATGGCAACACCTGGGAACATTAAGCCCAGAACAATTAGCAATCATGAATAACACGTTAAAACTCAGTAAATATATTAATGATGGTAATAAATAAAATAGGAAAACTAATTATGTAAAAAACAAAACGGGACACAGTGATTAGCTGGCCCCGAAATGTGATAAATAATACTTTGATTCGCAGTTAAAGTATCACTCTTCATATTTCATCCGTCAAGCCAGCCATATCAATACCTACTCAGAATGTAATAAATATTACCTATTTTGGTAAGGGATTTTTATGACTTTAAAAAAGGTTGTCGGAGATAAAATCCTGACACAAAGGGCACACTCATGCCTAAATTTAGCCCCCAAAGAAATACATCATCGGGTTCGAGAGCCGATTACCCGCTCTCGAGGCAAAGTGAGGGGCCAGTTCCCATCTCATAAAATGGGCAGAATGATAGCGTGGGAATCACAGCTTGAACGTCGAGCTTGTTACCTGTTTGAGTTCTCATCGGCGATTCAGAAATACCATGAGCAACCTGCTAGATTTGATATTCCTTATGAAGGAAAGATACGACGCTATACACCAGATTTTGAACTTTTATTTTATTCAGGCGAGGTCTGGTATGTCGAAATAAAACCATTCACGATCCTTTTTCAGCCCGAAAACTCCAGGTTTTACTCCGCAGTATCAGGAACATTAAACAATGGCGACTATCCATTCATTGTTATTACCAATAATGAGCTGCTGAATCCAGTTAAAGAACGCAATCTAACGCTGCTTCGTACCTACCAACGCGTAAACCTAACACCACAACTAATTCTCAGAGCCCAACAAGGGCGCTTTATCACATTAGAACAACTTATAGAGGATATAGATTCCCTAGCTCATGCGTATGGACTCATTGCTCAGGGTTATCTCTATATCGATTTAGAACAGCCAATTACCAACAATTCACTTATTCATAAGGATAACCACAATGAAGACATCTTATTTACATACCGGACTGCGCCTGACTTTAGATAATGAGCAATACCGTATTATCCGAATAATCGAAAATGGGATAGTCACTTTAGAACGAAGTAATGATCTGGCATTAATACAACGAACAAAAACTGAGCTTTTAAGCCTTTTAACTACAGGAAAATTATCCTTTATTGATGGAAGCTCTCACCCCAACAATAAACAGAAAGAAACAATCTCAGGGGGATTACTTAGGTTCTCGGAGAAAGAACAATCATTAATTCTTAAACGATACCACTATATCCAGCATGTGATCAGCCAACTTGGAGATAAACCAACCAGAAAAAACCTGAAAGAAGCTATTAGTCAATTACCGGAAGCCGTTCACCAGGGTAAGCCGCCTTCTGATATGACGCTCTACCGATGGTGGAAAAGATGGGTTGATTCAGGAAATGATATAAATTCACTGGCACTACGCAATCATTCTCCCGACAGAATAAAAATATCAAAATTTGGTCCATCATTTGAAAAATTATATCTTCAAGTTATTGATAATATTTATCTCACTCGTGAAGGTAACAGCATTCAAAATACCTATGATGAGCTATGTAGCCAAATAACACGCTTCAATCAAATTAACCTTGAACAGATAAACATTCCTTGTCGGGCAACGTTTTATGCAATGTTACGTCAGTTTGATCAATATGAAGTTATGTCAGCTAGAGAAGGAAAGAGAGCGGCGGAAAATCACTTTCGAGCGGTTGGTAACGGTGTTATCACAAAATTCATATTAGAAAGAGCTGAAATAGACCATACAATCCTAGACATTATGGTCATTAATGAAAAGACCGGACTTGCTGAAGGGCGCCCTACACTAACATTTATACTGGATGTTCAGTCGCGAATGCCACTAGGTGTTTATATCGGTTTTGAGCCCCCGTCAGAACTCTCGGTTATGAGAGCCCTTCGTAGTGCTATATTGCCAAAAGACTTTATTAAACAGGATTATCCCGACATCGAAAATGGCTGGCCAGCTTATGGAATACCGTCAACATTGGTTTGTGATAACGGTCTTGAGTTTCACTCCAAGCAGCTACGTCGTATGTGCGCTGAATTAAATATTGAACTGATATTCTGTCCCAAACAACAACCCCACTATAAAGGACATGTTGAGCGCTTTTTTGGTACTTTAAACAGACAAGTCTGTCATCGTCTCTCGGGAACGACCTTCTCTAACATACGTGCCAGAGGCGATTATGAATCAGAAAAATTAGCCAGCATTACGCTGACGGAATTACAAGGAATTATCTATCACTGGCTTATTGATATTTATTGTCAGTCACCACACAAAGGGTTAGAAAGTATCCCCGCCATAGAATGGCAAAATGGTTTAAAGCAAATCGAACCGTTACTCCCTGAAAGTAAAAAAATCTTGATATCATTCTGACGCGAGAATACGAGCGAACATTAAGCCATGAAGGCATTCAGTTCAAAAATCTCTTCTATAACTCCCCAGAAATCAGGTTATTAAGAATACGGCAAGGTAATCGGACAACGGCAAGTATTAGGGTTGATTTAGAAGATTTAAGTCATATTTGGCTATACAACCAACATAGCCATGCTTACGTTAAAATCCCCTGCGTACAGTCTGAATATGCCGCTAATCTATCATTACGCCAACATGAGAAAATTATCGCCTTGCTTAAGGAAAAGAAAAAACTCTTAATAAATACACATTCCCTTCTCGAAGCCAAAAGTAAATTGCAGGTATTAATATCGAAAGCTAACCACAATAAATCACTACGTAAAAGGACTAAAGCCGCCAGAATTAGCGATATCAAAAACACTCCCAAAGGACCATTATTACCGCCAATCCTGACTGATATATCCTTTGATGAATTAGATGAAATTCCTGTTTTTAAAGTGAGCAACAAAGATGAAAAGTAGAGACCTAATCTTTGCCACTACAGCTCGCCTGAAAGACTTAATTATTCATCATCCTCAGTTTGATATAGCCTATCAACGCATTATTGATGCCTATGAAATGAAGAGGCTGGCTGATGTTGCACAAAACCTGATTTGTGTCAGTGAGTCAGGAACGGGTAAATCAACCCTTAATGCTGCGTTAGCGCGTAATTTTCCGGCTTATGATGCCGATGAGAGGAGGATTATTCCTGTTCTTGTCGTCAGTACACCGCCCTTTCCGACGATAAAAAATATGGCCGAAGAAGTATTGGTCAAATTAGGTGACCCTTTGTTCTACAAGGGGTCTGCCGTTGAGAAAACCAATCGAATACTCACCTATCTTATAAAATGTGATGTTAAATTAGTCATTTTTGATGAGCTTCAGCACTTTATCGACCAGGGAAAGCACTCTTCTCCTCTTCAGGTTTCAGACTGGTTAAAGACCATTATTGATAAAGCCAACATTGCTACTGTCTTAATGGGGCTGGAACGAAGTGAACAAATTCTGCAAATTAATGAGCAGCTACGCCGTCGTTTTAGTCACCGGATAGATTTAAAAGCCTTTTCCCTTGCTTCAAAAGAGGAATATACAAGTTTTTTAAGCGTGTTGTGTACATTACAAGATGCCTTAAGGCTACCGGTTTTAATGAATTTAAAAAATGAAACAGTAATTCAACGGTTTCACTTCGCCACTAATGGCATTATCGACTACATGGTCAAGTTGTTTATTGGTGCCTACGAAATAGCTATCAATAACCAACTTAGCTCACTCAACATGGAATGTCTGGAAGAAGCATTTACCCAATATATTTGGAACAATGCTATTGGTGACTTAAATCCATTTAATAATAAATTCAGATGGATAAGGTTAGACAAAGAAGGTATGCCATTTCATCGGTTCTATTTCGTCAGGAGCTCATTGAATGCCCATTCAAGATAACGAACGGATGAAGCTCTGCAAACCGCTGATATACCCTAAAGCCTATTCTGATGAATCACCACTGGGTTATCTCAACAGATTAGCCTACCTCAACCATTATGCGTCAGTAAATTGGCTGATAAGAAACAATAAACAATCAATTTATCCTCGAAAAATAACCCATATGTTGGCTTATGATCTGGTTACCGAACAACCCTGGAGTAGCTTTTCATTGCTAGATAATTGGACTAAAACGATTAGCGTATTACCTCAACAATACTTGTTAGTGAAACACGCCCGAGTTTGCCCGCAATGCTTAGGCGAAAATAAGTATTATCGTAGGTGGTGGGGTTTAAAGATTACCGCGATTTGCTTAAAGCATAAGGTATGGCTGCAGGATATATGCCCTCAGTGCAACACCCCACTTAATACATTATTCGCGTTATCTGGTACTTGTAATTGCGGGGCTGCGATTAAGTTTTTACCAGCAGAGCCAGTATCAAAACCTGCTTATAATGTTCAGCTATTTATACAAGGATTGTGGCCATCATGTAGCGAGAAACAGTTAAATCCATTATCTATCTATGCTCTACAAGAGCGCCTTAGCGTCTTAAAGTTCCTAACCCAAAAACAACGTATTCTTTTGAATAATAATAAAAAATCCATACAGCTAATAGATATGGCTGATTTAAAACCATTTGTAGAATCAATAGGTAAAACATTTTTCTCAGGGAAAAAGGGGTTCATTCATTTTTTAGAGCAGATACATAAACCAGATAACTCAACTGGGGATTTGATGTTGTTCTATCGTGAGTTCCATAGACACATTAGAAGCCCCCTTTTTTCAGAATATCGACGTCTTTTAGAAGATTACATTAAAGAAAACTGGAAGAGACCAATCACTGGAAAAAATACGCTGTTCTCTCAAGCGGTCATACTTGAGCATCGTTGGATCCCTTTTACTCAAGCAAGCAAAGAGTATGCTCTATCAGAATCAATACTAAAAAAGGCAGTTAGCCAGGGCCTGATTAAAGCAGAAAGAAAATTTGTAGGGCAGCGAACATTCACGCTCCTGTACAGAACTGACATTGAAAATAACTTACTAATACTGAAGGATATCATAAGCTTTCTTGATGTAACCAAACTGCTTGGAGTAACAAAATCTCAGCTTAAGCAACTCGTGGACGGACAACAATTTAACTATGTGATAAGCCCTGAGCAGGTATATCAAAATAGCTCTTATCATGCAGAACAGAAGTCCGGCAGCTCGTGGCAGTTTTTACGCGCTGAAGTTAATAATTATCTATCCAATATTTTAAACAAACAGGCTAAAAGTAAGAACGAATGCATTCCTATTCCGAACCTTTTAAAAATGGTAAATAATCGAATTGAAACGCCCCTTTTAGCCGTTATAAATGCCATTATTAACGATGAGCTTACTGTAGTCCTTCCAAATGGTAGTGAGCCTAAAATCCGCTCTTTAAGGATTCCTATCAGTGAATTTATGAGTTGGTTAAACAGAAAGATACCGACAGTTAATTACATGACAATACCGGAGGCAGCGAAGAACTTAAAAATCAATCAAGAGTTTGCCTACCAGTTGGTTAATTATGGTTTTCTATCTCACACTACTTTGGAAAGTTCAGCGACACGGTGGATAACCGCGGAGGATTTAGAGGCATTTAATGAAAGGTATCTGTTGCTTTCAAGGCTTTCAGAACGATTGGGGATTAACTCAAGGACATTGGCTCGACAGTTAGCGGAGAAAGGGCTTTTTTCTGTCGACTATCGAACAGAATTTAAATTACGTCAGAAGTTATATGAGATTTCTATACTGAACCTGAATATTGAATGATTACGTATTACCTTTGATTTTACTGTGTTTTTATTAATATACCTTTTTGATTAAGTACATAGAGAATTGAGGTTATTATCGAAGTAAAACAATATTATTTACCAACTATCCAGGTCATCGTCTAAGCCAGTAAGGTGTTCACACCAGTAGAAGGTTTCGACTGTTAATTTTACCAGCTTACATTGCAGGATTGCTAAGTTTAATATTGCTGTAGTAAAAAACTCAACTGTGATCAATGTCCTAAATTAGTTTTCCTTATTAAATGAATACTAATGAATATGATAACGTTTGAAAGCTAAACAATATATGTTAATAACTACATGTAATATGAGGTATCTATGTCAGGCTCTGGTGGGGGTAGTTATGGCGGCCAGTTCGGCCAAGCTGATTTTGAAGTTACCTGTGAAAAACTTACGATTGATACTCAATTGAGCTCACCGGACCCACAGGTCGTGACTCAGTTAACAGTCGGCGACATCCTGAATATTGCTCAAATCAATTCTCAGGGTTCTTTGCTTACAGTCGCGATATATAACGGTAAACAAGCCGGTGGTATTGCGTCACCCTATATTCAGCGCCTGCGTGACTGCATTATCCACGGGACAACCTACGTTGCTAGGGTGACAGCCATCAATGGTGGCCAGGTCAGGGTCAGCGTGTATGCGGTATGAGTAACAATCAAATGTTAACTGAGAATACCATTACGATTGCAGGGGGGACTTATCATGAGATCTGCCTCCATCCGGGAAATCACCAGGTTTATGGTTCTGCCGGAAGAGCTGCATCAGCATTAGCAACGCTTAGTGTAAGCGTCGATCTTCATACCTATGCTGATGATGTTGTCAGTTCAGTACTTCGGGATCGCGCTCATTTTGAAAACCTCACATTAAATACTCATCTGGTACAGGAATCAGTCATGTTTCACTACGAACATGGCCTGGTAGAACCTCGCATATTCAACTATCCAGATACACCTTACCCATCAATGACAGTAACAGCGCCCTTTGCTCTGCGTTATGGAATGCTTGAAGGCTCTGCTATCGTCGATGCTGATTATGCAGTATATGATCCCCAGAATGTGGTCAATCCAGAGCCATTCACAGCTAATGGATCCAAAGCGAAGCATCTAGCGCTGATACTGAATCGCTATGAAGCAAAAGCGCTTAGCGGTCAGAACGAGTTATCCGACCAACAGCAGGCGGAATTTCTTTATAATAACGGTCATGCTGAAGTTATTATCATTAAACAGGGGCCAGCCGGAGCACTCATTTGCGATAACGGTAATATCTCATATGTTCCTGCATATGAGACAAGCTTTGTGCACAAGATTGGCTCAGGTGATGCGTTCGTTGCTTATTTTGCCTATGAATGGATGCTTAATAAAAAAACAGCTCATGACGCAGCAAACCAAGCCTCGCTTGCCACCGCTTGCTATTGCGAAAGTGGGCTTTTTCCATCATCCGAAGGGCTGGCAGCTTTCCATCCCAACCCCATAAGGCTCTCACAAAAATTCATCGATGGTGGCAATAGAAAGGTTTATCTGGCTGGCCCTTTTTTTACACTTGCACAGCTGTGGCTTGTTGAGCAGGTACAACGTAACTTGAGTGATCTGGGACTGGACGTTTTTTCTCCCTATCACAGGATTGGCCACGGAACCGCAGAAGAAGTGGTTAAAAAAGATCTTGACGCGATACGGCAGGCTGACATTGTTTTTGCGATAGGTGATGCACTGGATTCTGGCACAATCTATGAGGTCGGTTACGCTCGAGCAAGGGACATTCCAGTGGTATTTTATGCAGAGAACGAATCGGAAGAAGACCTAAAAATGATGGAGGGATCGGGATGTATTCTCTGTACTGATTACGTCACCGCAATCTATAAAACACTCTGGGTGGCAGCTCAAAAATGAAAACCGCACTTTTGCTTTCTGGTGGAATGGACTCTATTGCCATCGCATGGTGGAAACGTCCAGATATCGCTCTGACTCTCGACTATGGTCAGCATGCTGCTGAGGCTGAAATCAAAGCGGCTTCTGTCACCTGCCAGACACTCGGGATTGAGCATCACGTAATCCGTATTGATTGTCGTTCTCTGGGGTCAGGGGATATGGCTGGTACCGAAGCGGATCCGAATGCGCCATCCAGTGACTGGTGGCCGTACCGTAACCAGATGCTTATCTCACTGGCGGCCATGAAGGCTATCACTCTTGGCGTTACCCATCTGTGGATAGGCACAGTAAAATCGGATGAAACTCATCTTGATGGCACTTCGGGCTTTGTCAGCAGAATAAGTGATCTTATGGCGTTCCAGGAAAGCGGTATGGTTGTAGAAGCTCCGGCAATTGAGTTATCAACATCTGAGCTTATCAGGATTTCAGATGTCACGCCGGGCGGGCTAGCTTGGGCACACAATTGCCATAAGGCAAACATCCCGTGCGGCAGCTGTCGGGGATGCAATAAGTATTTTCAAGTTCTGGATGATATTGGATATGATCTGGACCGATCTCGGTAGTCCCGTGCCTCGGGAACAGTCGCTCAGTTATCAGCCCGTCAGTTGGCCTGTTGGAGAACCATTTTTTCTGACATCACCTCCTGAAATTGTAGCACTGCCCGTACTAAGTGATGTGATCGAAGGCCGCAGAACCCGGCGTAGTTTCGGCCATGTCAGTCTGGCCCAATTATCTCAATGGCTCTGGCTGACCGGCAGGGTCATGGCTGTAGGGCATTCAAATTACGGGTTTCCGCTTACACAACGCCCCGTGCCTTCTGCCGGAGCCATACATCCCATTCATATCGTTCTTTCCAGGTCTGATCAGGATGGCTGGCAACTTTACCTGCCTGATATGCACGCGTTGACGCCGCTGCTTATTCCGGAACAGACTCGGTCTGAAGTTCGTGACGAGTTATTACCGGTTATTGATATTCAGAACGGTATTGTTGTCAGGTTTATCGCCGAGCAGGGAAAAACGTCGGCGAAATATGTGAATGCAGATAGCCTAATCTGGCGGGATGTCGGTGCCCTAGTTGGTCAGATGGCGCTTGTTGCTGAAGCGCTAGCCTGTAATTTCTGCCCGATGGGCATTACTGGTCATGACTGGTGTGCCAGATTAAAATTGGAAGGTCGTCTGGTGGGTACGGGGCTGGCGGTCTTTGGCTCGCGATGAGCGGGGGCGTAGTTTAGCAAGAGGCTGATGACGCAGGTTTTCGATCAGGCTGAATACGGTACTGGAAGAGGCCTGCATTTCGTACCAGATCAGTGCATCCAATTCTGACGCTTTAACGCCCATTGCTTCACTGAACTCAAGGAAGAGCTGCTCCAGCTTAAGGTAATCACGCTCAACCGTCAGATTACTTGGGAAAAATCCGGCCAGCAGTCCAGCCCGCAGAATATGAATATCCAGAATGGCTACATCATCGGCACTGAGCCAGTTGCGTGCCACCCATGAAGCCGTTTTATGTCCGATGCCAGGTATTGAGATCAGCCAATCTCGAAGAACGCGCCCTGAATCCGTTGGAGGTACTTCCACGTTGAGTTTGTTCAGCGCTGCCGAGAGATAGCGGGATTTCTGTCTGGCAAAGCGGTAATGCACTGATTTACTGCCGGTTTTAATTGGTTGTGAAAGCCATTCATAAATAAGTTCTTCTGGTGGAGGCTCAGCGTTGAACACACCATAATCTTTTAGCTTATTGAATGCGGCAAGACCTACTGCAGCCGGAATACCATGTCCGCCCAGCAGACATGCACCCACTTCTTCTTTGAGCGTTCGTCCGAGCTTGTAATTAACAGCATTAACCTTCAGGCGGCGGGCCAGCACCTGATAGGCCCAGTAGGCCGGGGATGGGAATGCCTCAATTCTACCCCACGAAACGCCCGGGAGAATATCCTGTTCTGGAGCTGGAAAATCCAAATTGATAACTGCAGGTCCAATGAAGACCGCTCCCCGCTGTGTCATACTACCTCCAGACCATATTTGGCATTCAGCCAGTGGATAAGTTCGTTACGCTCTGTAAGTTCCATTCGTTCGATGCGCTCATAAAGTCGGGTGCGGCGACGGATCAGCGTCTGCCTTTCTCGGTAGTTGCTACCCATGTAGCGGGCATCATGCAACCTATCAGGTATATCAAAATTCATCCAGACACATTCTTCGCGAACACCCGTATGCGTCTTGGCGTTGAACCGCTCACAACGCCAGCTGTTGAGTATTTCGTTATAAATTGAATTTTCATAACCGGATACCATTACCATGCAGGGCAGCGTGACGAGCAGTTGCAGCAACTGGCGATGGTTGTCATCTGTATATTCATGACGATAAATCTTGCTGCGTTTACGTGTGCTCTGAACATAGGGCGGATCGGCGTAAATCAGCTCATTGCCTTGGTAAGGGAATGAGCTGAGATAGGCCACGGCGTCATCTTGGATAAGTTCGCAGGAAACCTCATTGTTGCCATGCCAGAGGTTAATAACCTGCTGATCAAGATCAATACCAATATTACGGTTTGCGGGCAGCTTGTTGCGCATTACAGCCCCCCCGCCAAGGTGGGTTTCAATATATGTTTCGTGCACTGGCATCAGGTTGATGAGTCGCTGATAGCACTTGCCTTTACCACCGGGATATCTCATATACTCATCATCGTCATTTTTGACGATGATGTCAATTCCAATCAATACCGAATATGTCAGAACTTATTTCAAATCACATAAACAATCAGCGAGTAGTTTACGTTTAATAAACACAATTACAATATTTCTGCTTTACTAACATGGTAATGAGATGATTTTATATAATAAAAATGTTTGCCTTGTTATGGGAATAGATGCGATAGATAATGGATACGAACTTTCATGAAACATGTGAAAACGCATAAAAGCATTGTGTAGATGTTTATCGAAGGGATACCCGGTGAGGTTATGTTGTTCAAGCATCCGTCCACGAAAGATATGAAACATGCGGGCTTTCCAGTAATCCGGAATATCTTTAAAAAAGTTGACGTGAAAGCCAGCATGTAACCATGCATCCATCGTTTACCGAACGCCGGTGTCATTCTTATTCCACGTTTGAAATTAAGCAGGCAGGCCATACTCTGCAAATAGGGGATGCTATGACACACTTCACCAAAAGGATCTGGTCTGAACGTCTGGGTAACAATAACAGGCGGCCTAATGAAATAAGATCTGAATATGATCGTGACCTTTCCCGGCTGATCCATTCCTCTGCCTTCAGGCGTTTGCAGTCAAAGACGCAGGTGCTGGGTCTGGGGGAGAGCGACTTCTATCGGACACGATTGACCCATTCGATGGAGGTCGCGCAGATTGGTGCAGGGATCTTGTCGCAGTTAAATAAACGCTATGAAAGCGGTAAAACGGTTGAGTCTGAATTTCTGCCCGAACAGAGCCTGATACAGGCTATCTGTCTTGCACACGATATCGGCCATCCACCCTTCGGACATGGTGGAGAGGTTGCGCTAAACTACTGTATGAGGGCACATGGTGGATTTGAAGGTAACGGGCAGACGTTGCGAATTCTTACCCGACTTGATAAATATACTGAGTCCAATGGACTGGATCCCACTCGACGACTTATCTTAGGCGTGCTGAAATACCCAGTGAGCTACTCTGAGGCTGTTAACGAAAATATTTACGGTCAGTCACAAGCAGACAGCCGTGAATGGCTGTTCAAGTCATCCCAATATAAGCCTCCCAAATGCTATTTCGATTCCGAAACGGACATTGTCGGTTTTGCTCTCAGCCCCTTTGATGGCAAAGACACGGCGCTATTGAAATCCTTTAGTGAAACCAAGGGGCCGGGCAAGCACAAAAAAACGGAATACAAGGCGTTGGATACAACGATCATGGATTTAGCAGATGAGGTTTCTTATTCACTCCATGACCTTGAAGATGCGATATCACTGAGAATGATCGACAGAAACATGTGGATGGAGCATTTTAGTGACAAGGCTCATCTATTTGAAGACTGCCATTGCAGTTCGTTTGATCTGACAGTTGATGTCGTGGCTGATAAACTGTTCGGCAAGAGCTACCTTCGCAAGGAGTGTATTGGAACACTAGTCCATCTGATGATCACTAGCGTCACGCTCCAGGTGCAGCATCAAAATTTTAAATGTGGGGTGCTTCGCTACAAAGTGGCTTTACCTAAAGAAGTGAATGCCCTACGCAAGGCAATCTTTAAACTGGTCGAAGATAAAGTTATCCGGCATGAAAACGTTCAGCTATTGGAGTTTAAAGGGCAGAAGCTGATTGTGGAACTGTTTAATGTGCTAGCAAATGATCCTGAGCGTTTTCTTCCGTCACAGACCCGCAGCACCTATATAAAAGAAGCTGAAAAAGGCGATGACCAAAAAATGAGGGTCATCAGCGATTATGTTTCAGGTATGACGGATGATTATGCTACTCGCCTGTATGAAAAGATCTTTGTTCCGCGCAAAGGCTCTATTTTTGACAGGCTCTGATTTTTATCTCAGAGTAGAAAAGGTGTTTCGAATGAAAATCAAATTCTGGTACATCGTATAACCGTGAACCAGTTCAACTGACGGCGGATATTTACCAACGCTTCTATTAAGTCGCACTAAAGAGGTGTCGGCTTAATAGGGGTGTTAGTTTTCAAGCTGTGAGTCATCAATAGTAATATTGAAGTCCTTTCCAGAAATATTCAGGGTAACATTATCTCCGTTAACTGATATAAAATCTGCATAGTTAGATAAAAGACACTCCTCAGAATCCCTTGCTCCCTTAATTGTTCCGTAGGCTGTATTGAAGGCAAATCCCTCAGCGATTGAGTATGAGTACCCATCATAGCCCTGTTCGTATAGCCCATCAGTCCCTTTTGGGTAGTTTAAATAAAGCTGTTTGTTGTACTTGGGTTTGAATGCATTAATAACAGCTTTCTCCGCGTCGGCTATTATCCTGTGATAATCAAAAGAGAAATTGAGATCTTCATCGTCTAGCTCACCTGTCCCGCTAAAAGATGTTAGGATGAGTGGCTCTACTTCAAATAGAAGCAGGTAAGTCTCATCGCTAACCCTAGCACCAGGTGAACGTTGATCCTCTGCGGCTAAAATATCCATGCGTGCTTTATGGCCTTTTTCTATTAACCTACTGTAGCTATCCTGATTTTTCTTAGCGATTCCAACGTAAAGCAAGTCGAATGTCATCATTTCACGATAGTTATCAAATCCAGTGACTAGGCTCTGCTTCCTTCCGCGCCTCATTAGCAAGCCATCGGGCGTAGCCTTGAATACCTGATCTCTTTCAAGATATACATACAAGGAGTCTTTATTGGCTTGAACCTGAAGTTTGAACTCATCCGGTGCACGCTTAAAGAAGTCCATTCTTTCGATATGAAGGAAACCACTAGATGATGCGCCTGAGTCAAGTTTGATTTCAATCTCAAGTAACCCTTCCTTCGATTCTTCAATTTTGCTAAAGCTAGCTTTGGGTCTACCGCAAATCATATAGAAATGACTGCGTCGCAATCTATCAATGACATTTTGGTCGTCGTCAGTAATGCCTGCCGCTTGAGTATTTGAGATTGGCGGAGCTACGAGCACAAGATGTGCACTGCATGCTTTTCTATCGTGGGTTGCCATAGAATTTCCCTAAAGATAAGTAGCTAATAGCCAAAGTCTGAGAGTGCGGTTTATTTCCAGTCTTGAACACTATCTCAATGATCTATAGATATATTATAGCCTCTTAGTATTGTTAGTAAACTGGCGTAGACTGAATCCAGCACTCACACAAGTCACATAACATTTACTTCATGATACAAAAAGTGCAATAATTAAAAAAATGAATCAAATTGAAATCAAATAGAGGTCAAATTAAAGGTGGCAAAAATTCAGGTTAGAAATTTTCCAGACGAGATCTATTCTCGTATCGAAGCAGCTGCTGGCCGTGCTGAACGGTCAATTGAATCAGAGTGTCGGTTGGCTTTGCTAGAACGTTACCGCCCGGAGCTTGAGAAAGTACTATCACAGCGTGAAACCTGGCAGAAAGAATCCGGCCAACGGCTGCAATGGCTTTTCAATCGCTTAGAGAGTGATCGTTTCTTTAGAGATGGGTATAAGCCTGAAACATTTAGTATGACTCGTTTGGCTCGTATGCTGGGTGAAATATCTCCCAGTAGGCTTATGGAATGCATTGAGGGGCAGCAGGAAATAACATTTGATTTAGCTGACCGCATTGCAGGGAAATTTGACGCTAGCGCAGACTGGTTGCTGTCCGGCGAAGGTTCTCCATTTCCTGTTATACGGATAGGTAATAAGGGCTATAAAGACTTTTTCTTACCGACAGATGGTCAAACTGGTTATACATTTGAGTTAATTAGGATCAGCCATGGGCGCCATGAAGGAACCTTGATCTGTTTACGCTATCACCCTGACACACACCGCTATGTATTAGGCGTTGTAACAGAAGCATTCCATCTAGCTAGTGGTATGGGAAGTGGTGGCCATTCGGAGCTGAAAAAATTTCTGATTTTTCTCAAAACTGAATGTGCCTCTTTGCCTCTCAATACTTATGAATGGGAACCACAAAATGGGGAGGATAATTTCTGGGAAATCTTTGGCCAGCACCATCCAGTGTATTTTCAAAATCCTAATTGCCGCACCACAGCTCGTTGGCTTCAACAACTACTTCAAGGTGAAGATCCTGAAGACTGGTTTAATGGCTGGTCATCAACTCTGCAAGAAATAAAGGATACACCTTTTGGTGGTTGATATCATTTCTAACTAGATTTCTTACATTTGATATCATCAATCATTGGATTTTTGCTTCATTCTAAAATCCAATGATCAATATAACCAATTGATATTGTAAGAAGCCTAATTTCACTGAACGCTGGATCCGACATGAAATGTCGGATCCTGTCATTGAGTAAATGGCGTCCAACATTAGAAAAATACATCCAGTGATTGAAGAAATAAAAGGAGCCAATTGGCTCCTTTTATTTTTCCATTTGGCTATTTTAGCCGAACGTCCCGGCTACCATCTTTTGTCGGAACGGTGAGCTAAGCTAAGTCCGCTATTTACAATTCAAGGCTAAACCTACACCTACACCTACACCTACACCACCAGCCACACCAGCCAGGTAAACGCGAACCCGCACAGCCCGAGTATCGTCGTCAGTACGGTCCAGGTTTTCAGGCCGTCGGAGACAGAAAGGCCCAGATACTTAGTGACAATCCAGAATCCGGAATCGTTGACGTGGGACAGGCCCAGTCCTCCGAAGCACATAGACAGAGTGACCAATACCAGCTGAAGGCTGCTTAATCCCACGGCGGCTTCAGACAGCAGCCCGCCAGTCGTCAGAATAGCTACCGTCGCCGAGCCCTGTGACGCGCGCAACGCCAGAGAAATGATAAAGGCGGCGGGAACTAACGGTAGCCCGATAGTCATCAGCACGTCGGCCAATGCCTTGCCCACGCCGGATTCCACCAGCACTTTGCCAAATACGCCACCTGCACCGGTAACCATAATAACCATAGCCACTGTTGGCAGCGCACCGCCCATGACATCACTGGTATGCTGTAGGGTCCAGCCGCGGCGAATCGCCAGGAAGTAGAACGCCAGCACCAGCGCAATCATCAGCGCTATGCCCGGAGAGCCCAGCAGAGAAAACAGATCTCTGACAGGCGAACCGGCCTCCATCACCGTGGCGGACACCGTACCCATCATGATGATAGCGATAGGAATGATGATCAGGGCTGAAATAAGAAACGCGCTGGGAGGATTCATACGATCGGTCAGCGGCACCCTGTCCGCTGGTGCGGGTTCCGGCTTGGCCAACTGAAGCTGTTCCAAAACGTCTATCGACATCATGTAATTTCTGCGGTTAAGACTCCGGGCAACGAAGTAGCCGATCACGCCCACAGGAATAGAAATCAGCAGCCCGATAATCGTAAGCCAACCCACGTCAGCATTCAAAAGCCCTGCGGCGGCGACCGGCCCCGGATGCGGCGGTAGTGCAACGTGTACGGTTAACATCACACCGGCCATCGGCAAACCAAACTTAATTGGTGATACTTTAGCTACCTTAGCAAAGCCATAAATAATCGGTACCAGAATGATAAATCCAACGTCAAAAAATACCGGAATACCGAGAATAAAAGCGGCGATAGTTAATGCAGCCACAGTTCGCGTTGGCCCCAGCTTTTTACTAAATGATTCTGCCAGAGATTCCGCGCCACCAGAGTGTTCAATCATCCTGCCAAACATCGCACCCAGGCCAATAATGATGGTAACCGAGCCAAGAACGCTGCCCATACCAGCAGTCATGACTTTCATGACGTCACCGGTCGGAATGCCGCTGGCCAGTGCCACAAACAGGCTGGCTATCAGTAGTGCCACAAACGGCTGAACTTTCGCTTTTATCACCAGCAACAGGAGCAATAACACGCCCAAGGCCGCTATCGTTAACAGTGCAAATGTCGACATGGTTAGACCCTTTAATAGGTAAAAGTAGGGTACCGCATCGATAATTACATCGACGCGGTTGGTTTATTTTTTTTATAAATTCGTTTCTATACCGTCTTTACGAACTTTATTTCAGTGCTACATTTCGGTACTACTATTGGGTACTATAAATAGGGTTTCACCCAGCCAAGCCCCGCCGTCGTTTCACCGCGTGGCTTATACTCACAGCCCACCCATCCCTGGTAGCCAATTTCATCCAACTTGTTGAAAATCCAGTCATAGTCAAGCTCTCCGCTGTCCGGTTCATGACGTTCGGGTACGGAGGCTATCTGGATGTGTGCATAGCGTCCCGCCATTGACTGAATAATGTTGGTCACGTTGCCATCCACCAACTGGGCGTGAAAAAAGTCCAACTGAACAAAAGCGTTGGGCTTATTTATTTCCTCAATTAATGCCAGCGCCTGATGCTGGCTGCTGAATAAATAGTTGGGTTTAATCGGCGGGCTAAGTGCTTCAATCAGCACCTTAATGCCGTGTGGTGCAAAGCGATCCGCCGCGTAGCGAATGTTTTCAATAAATGTTTGACGACAAGCCTGGCGATCGGCTCCTTCGGGAATCACGCCCGCCATCACGTGCACGTTAGGGCAGTCGAGCGCAATGGCGTATTCCAGCGCCCTGTCGATATCCTCACGCGCTTCGCGCTCACGACCGGGCAGCGCGGTTAATCCCCACTCTCCCGCGGCAACGTTGCCGGGAGCTGTATTGAACAGCACCTGCTTTAGCCCGTTTTGCTTAAGCTTTTCGGCAAGTTGGTCCGCCGGATACTCATAGGGAAACAGAAACTCGACCGCCTTGAAACCGGCCTTGGCCGCCGCTTCAAATCTTTCCAGAAACGGCCATTCGTTAAACATCATTGATAAATTGGCAGCAAACTTCGGCATAGTTTATCTCCGTAACTCAGCAAGTTGCTCTTCAGACAAATAGCGGATGCGACGATCGCCCAGCGTAAATATCAGCTTTGCCGTCTCTTCCAGCTCTTCATAGTTATCTGAGGCGTCGCGCAGTGAGCGCCCCAGCGTGACCGCACCGTGGTTGGCTAACAGGAAGGCCCTGTTGCCGTTGGCAAGTTTGGCGAGATCTTCACCGATCCGCCGGTCGCCGGGGCGGTAGTAAGGAACCACGGGGACTTTTCCCATCCTCATCACTACATAGGGGGTAAACGGACGGATCGCGTTTTCCATATTGAGATCTTCCAGGCAGGAAAGCGCCGTCAAATAGGTGCTGTGCAAGTGGACGACTGCTTTACACTCTGGATTGTTGTGATACAGCGACAGGTGAAAGCTGACCTCTTTTGACGGCTTGTCGCCGGAAATCAGCTCACCGTCCAGACCCACCTTAGAAAGTCGCTCGGCGTCAAGCTCGCCCAGGCAGGAGCCGGTCGGCGTCGCCAGCAGTGTGTCATCAGGCAGTAGCAGAGAAAGATTGCCAGCAGAACCCGTCGCGTAGCCGCGCTGAAACAAGGAGGCGCCCAGGCGAACCATCGCTTCACGTGCCTCAAGTTCCGCCTGAACTAACGTCTTTTCAGTCATACAGGAAACTCCGACTGTGCTCTGGCAAAGAAGTTTTCATCACCGAAATTGCCTGACTTAAGCGCCAGAGAGACAGGCCGCTCTGTCGCTCGCACCCACGGCACTCCGGGGGAAATGCAGGGGCCGATGTGAAAACCGTGAATGTCTAACGATTGGGTGATGACCCCCGACGTTTCTCCGCCAGCCACGATAAAGCGGTTAAAGCCAGCTTTGTGAAGCAAAGAGACAACTTCGGAGAACAGGCGCTCAACCGCGTGGCTCGACGTCTGCGAGCCATATTTCTGTTGGATAAGCTTGAGCGTCTCTGGTTCAGCCGTGGCGTAGAGCATCGGCGCAAGGCCGTCGCCGGCATTTTCTTCTACCCAGCGGGCCAGCTCTGCGGCATAGGCTGCGTGCTCGGAATCGGATGCAACACAGCGTTCCACGTCAATCGCTTTTGACGCAGCCTGCTGACGATAGCGCTCTACTTGAAGGTTGGTCATGGTTGAGCAGGAGCCGGAAAGTACCACGGCTTTTTTCCCCTGCGGTGCGCCGGCAAGCTTGGCGTTGTTTTTGCTCTGTCCTGACTCTTGATCCACAACGGCCCACTGCCTGGCGATACCGATAGCCAGGCCGGATCCACCTGTCACCAACTTCATCGACTTGACCGCTTCGCCCTGCACCAACAGGTGCTGCTCGCTCAGGGCGTCCAGCACCACATAGCGTTTTCCTTCTTTAGCAAGCGCGGACAGCTTCTGCTTTACTGCCTGAGCACCGAGATCGAGTTCTGACGCAGTAACTAAACCACATTTCCCTTCCGCCTGTGCTTCCATCAGACGCAGCAGGCTGCTGTCAGTCATTGGCGTTACCGGATGGTTACGCATGCCGGATTCCGATAGCAGTTGCCCCATCACGAACAGGTAACCCTGGTACACGGTACGCCCGTTAACCGGCAGCGCGGGAGAAATAACGGTCTGTGATTCGCCCAGTGCGTTCAGCAGCGCGTCCGTCACCGGTCCAATGTTGCCTTTCGGCGTACTGTCGAAGGTTGAACAATATTTGAAGTAAAACTGACGGCAACCCTGACGCTGAAGCCACGACAGCGCGGCCAGCGATTGCTCCTTAGCCTCTTCTACCGGGCAGGACCGGGACTTCAGGCTGATAACGACCGCCTGCGTGTTGACGATAATGTCGTCAGCGGGAACGCCGTTTAGCTGAACGGTGGAAAGGCCATTTTCCACCAGGAAGCTGGCGATGTCAGTTGCCCCCGTAAAGTCGTCTGCAATAACGCCTAGCAACATTATGTGTTCTCCTTACCCTTCGGCAGCTCGATACCGGAGAAAATCTTGATAACCGCGCTGTCGTCTTCTCTGCCAAAACCGGCGTTGCTGGCCTCTGTAAACATGTTCAGTGCGGTGGATGCTAAAGGAAGTGGGAAATGAAGGGACTTGGCTGTATCCGCCACCAGACCCAGATCTTTAACAAAAATGTCTACCGCCGACTTGGGCGTATAGTCACCGTCGACCACGTGACGCATGCGGTTCTCAAACATCCAGGAGTTACCGGCGGCGTTAGTGACCACATCGTACATAACGTCCAGCGGAATGCCCGCCCGTGCGGCCAGCGCCATCGCTTCAGCACCAGCAGCGATGTGAACTCCGGCCAACAGTTGGTGAACGATTTTCACCGTAGCACCGAGGCCAATTTCTTTACCGATGCGATAAACCTTGCCCGCAACGGCGTCTAACACCGGAGCCAACTGGCTGAAAGTATGTTCGCTACCGGACGCCATCACGGTCATTTCGCCCGCAGCGGCCTTCACCGCACCACCGGAAACCGGTGCATCCAGCATATTCAGACTGAATTCGGCCAGGCCCTTCTCTATTTCCTTTGCGTCGGCAGCGGAAATCGTGGAAGACACCATGACTGGCGTACCGGCCTTCAGGTGCTGAGCCAGTCCGCTTTCACCAAACAGGATCTTTTTCACCTGTATAGCGTTAACCACCAGCAGCAGTACCGCATCCAGCTTATCGGCAAACGCCTGGGCACTGGTCGCCGTTTCTTTCGCACCCTGCTGCTTCAGCGACGCCAGCGCGGTTGGGTTAATATCGGCGCCGTACGTCGTCAGCCCCGCGCGAGTACAGGACTGCGCCGCGCCCATACCCATTGAGCCCAGCCCTACGATGCAAACGGAATAGTCTTTCTTCTGCATACCTGTCTCCAAGTTCAAATTGTAATGTTAAAATTAGTTAATCTTTGTTCTCTTGTGTTAATTATAGGGAATCGTAAAAACAATATCGCGATCGAATTCACAAATGTTAACATTTATCTTCGTTTCAACATTTGCATGAAAATCATAGTGATTTTATTTTTTCATTTATTTTTAATAAGTTATATCATCATTAAGATGCTTCACACTTCATGGCTCACTGTGATAACTTATAACAAAAATTAACGCCATATTGTTCACCCATAGCGAGAAGCATTGTGATACCCGTAGAACGACATCAACAGATATTGGAACTGGTTGCCGAGCGCGGCGTTGTCAGTATTGCCGAGCTGACGGAGCGCTTCGGCGTGTCCCATATGACTATTCGAAGGGATCTCCATAAGCTTGAGCAGCAGGGTACCGTTATTCCAGTATCAGGAGGCGTTCAGGCGCAGGAAAGGCTTATTAGCGAGCCTTCGCATATGGATAAAGAAACGATGTTCAGCCAGCAGAAGGCCAGCATTGGCCAGCTGGCTGCGGACATCATTCCCCCCGACAGTTGCATTTATCTGGACGCAGGTACCACTACGCTGGCGCTGGCCAGGAAAATTGGCGAGCGCAGCGATCTGACCGTCGTTACTAATGATTTCGTCATCGCCAGCTACCTGATTGAATTCGGCCTATGTGAACTTATTCACACCGGCGGCACTGTCTGTCGGGAAAACCGCTCCTGTGTAGGAGAAGCCGCCGCTCACGCCCTGCGTAATCTGCTTATCGATATCGCGTTTATCTCCGCATCATCATGGAGCATGCGCGGACTGTCGACCCCCAGTGAAAATAAGGTTTCGGTAAAAAGGGCTATCGTTGACGCCAGCCACCGCTGCATTCTCCTGAGTGACACCTCAAAGTACGGCAAAATAGCCACTTACATGGCGCTGCCCATCTCGGTATTCGATACCATCATTACTGATAGCGCTCTGCCGGAAGCGGCTAAAGAGGCCATTCGTCTGGCGGAAATCAAGCTGATGCTGGCTAACGCCGAGGCATAAAAAAGTCCCGGCGTTTACGTCAGAATTCGGCGCTGAAAAATTGCTGATTTTTCTAAAAACTGAAAAAGATGAAATAAGAGGAGCCGTTTGGCTCCTCTTATTTTTTGTCTGAAACACCTGTCATTCCACTAAGTTATGTTCGATGCAAAAGTACTCATCGTTTTACTTACCGCTCAGATAATCGATGGCATAAGGTTTTGTCAGGACGCAGTACCATAATCAGACAGATCGATAGTCACAATATTGATAATATAATTTGATAAAATTACCTCATTAAATGACCGGCCAAATCAAAAAAGGATTTTCTGTGAAAACTCGGTATTTATCAGGCTCTCTGATGTGGGTCTTATTAGTTGGAAGTGCATGGTCCGGAGAGCAAGTAACGACTGCGGAAAAAAAAGAAAGCTGTCTGGAAGTAAACGGGCAGTGGAGTGTGGAGAATCAGGCAACTTTGCGTGATGGCTGGTTACTGGAAATTGCTAATGCTAATCGCTGCAAGCGCACAGGTGAAATGACCAGTGCGATGGATGCCGCGATGCGTGCACTGTCCATTGCAAAATCAACTAAAGACTTTTCCACTGACGAGTTAGATACCAGTGCGCGGCTGGTTGCCCGGTTGTTACAGGAGCAGAACAATTTTTCCCAACTGAGCCAGTTTGCCAGTCAAATGGTAAAAGAAGAAGGAAGCAAGCTGTCTGAAAGCGATATCAAAGCGTGGAAGATGAGGGCTATTCATAGCGCCAGTTTGGCAAAAAATCCCGATATGGTGGCTAACCTTCAGCAGGCTCTTTTTTCTGATGCAAAACCGTATGGCAAACTCTGGTCTCTGGATCTGGCTCATAATCAACTTCATTACGACCTGGCATCACTCAATTTTCCTTTGGTTTCCGGCAACTGGGTACTGGCTGGATTTATTCCCGCCGCAGCTCGCGGAGAGGCTGCTGAAATCATTTATGTCACCGGGGATACGCCAGAAAAGTCGATCGAACTGACATTTAAGGTCACCTATAGTGAACCGGATATCATGATGTCATTAGATAAAACTGTGAAGATTTCCCCTGAGCAGGCCCACATCGATAAGTGGTTAAATCGTCTACCAGTAAGGCGCGATCTGCCTTTGCCACCAGGAAAATTGCCAGATTTTGATTTTACTCAGGCAAAATCGGCGAATTTTATGGAAACAAAAGAGGTTTATCAGTTAGGTATGAAGGAACTGATAACGCATGCCAACTGGGTAGTTGCGAAAGGTGACTGGGTTATTGAGGTACAAACCCATTTTAATCAACAAATGCAAAAAGAGAGCGGAGATGCTGTTGCCTCGCTGTTTTCTGCTATTACATGGCCAGTTGCACCAAATCTATATCAGACAAAAATGATGAGCTCTCAGCTTTTCAGCGTAGAGACAAAGTTTAATGACTATCGTGATTATTCTCAGGTAATGAAACTTGCTGACGATGCGCTGAAAGATGCAGTATTTCCACATGAACTGTCAGAGCTGTATGCCGCTATGGGAATGGCGCAATATCATCTGAATAATCGATCTGAGGCGAAAAAATTGCTGCATCAGGCAATAGTACTGGATGCATTCGGTGGTTCTTCACGCAATAGTCTATATAGTCAGGCAATACAATATATGGCCGATATCGCCTGGCATGAAGGACGTATTGCAGAGGGAGAGAAATTGAATCAACGCGTGCTCCTTGCCCGACCTTTGCCCGATAAATGGGCAATAAGCAGTGATGGTAAGGATGTTATAAGTCAGGAATACGATATCGTTTTACCTGTTCGATTAGATGATTATTATCTGGAGTCTGCACAAAAAGGTCGTTTGAACGGTGCATGGTTTGATTATCACAATATCAATACCCGACGTAAAATCACGCTTTATATACTGAAAGCTGCCGACTTCCCTGCTGAAGAACGGGAAAAAATGTTTAGCTATGTTTTTGCCGAAGAGGGAAGTGCAAGGCTGGATAATGCGACGCACTCAACGATTACCTATGCTGATACATCAAAGGTGAAAGAAGGAACGATATGGCGCTTTAATGCATTCCCCGAGTTTGATGAAACTGATGAAGTGGTTCTATCAACAGCAGTAAGCAATGATAATTTGATGGTTTTTTACACCCGAGTACATAAAGACAATCAGCAAGAAATGAAGGAAGTTGACACCTTTATGCGCAAGTTTATCTGGAAGACCCCATCAGAATTGCAGAAAAAGGGAAATAATAGATAGATACCTGAGAGCGGGAATGCCAGTAGAGATTAGCCATTAATATATTATTGGGAGTGTATGAGGTAATAAAAATAACACCATAGTTTTTCACCTGAATAAATAATACTTAGCTCTTTTTTTTGGCTGATAATGTCATCGTATACAAGCAGAGATAATCATATGATTATCTCTGCTTTTTTTATCTATTTATGATTCCTGCGATTAAGGAAGGATATCTTCTTTCCTGCCTGATGGTTACTCACTGGTGATTTATTGGCATCCATCGTTGTCGTTGTTTTGCGGAAATGTAGATTTTTTGTTTTCATTTGTTGTTTTTAATTAATTCAATAAATATTGAATATAAATATTGAAAGTTTATATAAAATCTGACTGTTGTAAATAATGTGGTTCATTACTCAATGATATCCGGGTAGTACTCTCTTTATTACGATTAAACTGTGGATTATCAGAAAAGAATGCATATGCCAAAGAAATGATTAAAAAGTTATTTTCACGGGGCATAATCCTAATGATGATTAATTTATTGATTTTATTTACTAATTTATTGTTCTTTATTTATTGGAATAGGATTCAGGTTAGCAACTCAATATCTGGTGATATGCCTGGAGTTTGCTGTGGATAAGCTGAGAGTAAATTCTGATATGATAAAAAATGACGGATACATTTTGTTACTTAATCCATTTATCTAAATTATCCTTTCTCTTATATACCTTCTCGATATTTCTTTGATTTATTTATCTTTGTTTTTTAATTTTGAAAATGTTTTTAATAATGAAAAAAGCGTTGGTGCAACGCTTTTTTTTGGTTTATTAATTTTTTTTAAGTTAATGCCTATTACTAATAAGCTGAATCACTATGGTCAATTCAGTCTTTTTGACCAATTCATTGTGATTTATTCAGAATAAAAATCTGATTCATGTTCGTTGTTACATTACTTAGTTCGCATAGTCCTTTTCTTATAGGTTAATATGTAAGTTGCTTATTCACTGTGCCATATTTTCTAAAATGTGGCCTTAAATAACAGAAATTCAGCGTACTAAAGGGTCGTTATTACGCAGGAATGCTTATTTTTAATTTAAAAAATTAGCAATACTTAAGGATATTAAAGGAGCTATTCAAGTATGAATACGAATGCCAGCTTATTGGTTAATTCAGGAAGTGGTGCCTCTCAGGTTGTTTCCATTGACTCAGGCAAACCTATTAAAATTAAAATCCAGCCCGGTAGTAAATATCTTCTTAAAAATAATGATAATAATTTTGCACCAGAGAACGTAACACTTTTACGTAATGGTGACGATTTGTGCATTATTCTGGAAGGTGATTCAACACCTGCTGTCATTATTGAAGATTATTATGTCTCCGGTAATAGCGAACCATTACTGGGGATGGCAGAGGATGGTCAGCTTTATGCCTATATGGTGACTGACGGTTCTGTATTGGGTGAAGGCTATCTGCTTGAAAATGGTGCATTCGCTCCGGCAGCATTGGGTGGAATGCCATTAGGTGATGGCGCCTATCTATTTGAAAATACTGATCATGATATGGGCCTGCTTGCTCTGTGGCCATGGTTCCTGGGCGCTGCGGCTGTGGCTGGTATTATCGGAAATGCTATTTATGAGCATAACAAGGATGATGACCATCATTCTGATCCTATTCCGGCTCCAACACCAAAAGTTGCGTCAATACCAACATTAGATGGAGCTATGGATGCGACCGGCAGTATCACTGGCCCTATCGCTTATGGTTCTTCTACTGACGAAAAGAACCCAATTATTTATGGTACTGGCGATGCGGGTAATACCATCACCATTTATGACAATGGTCAGGTAATTGGTTCTGCTACTGTTGATGCTAATGGTCAGTGGAGCTTTAAGCCAGAAACTTCACTAAACGATGGTTCTCATAGCATTACAATTACTCAAACTAACTCAGACGGCTCTACAAGTAAGCAGTCTGACGATTTATCATTTATCGTTGATACTGTTGCTCCGACCAGACCGCTGTTTGGTGACATTATTGATAATGTTGGTCTGGTTACCGGTCCTATTGCTAATGGTGCGACCACCGATGATGCGCGCCCTGAAGTAACAGGTACCGGTGAAGCGGGCAACACGATTACTATTTATGTCAATGGTGTGGAAGCAGGTAAAGCGATTATCGATAGTACCGGGCACTGGACCTGGACACCGGAAACAGATTTAGCTGATGGTCATTATCAGCTAATTATTACTGAAACGGATAAAGCGGGTAACATTAGTCCACAATCGCCAACGTTTGACTTTAATGTGGATACTGCTGGTCCGGTTAAACCAGCCGTACCAGAAATTATTGATAATGAGGGCGATATTACGGGTCCGCTGAAGCCGGGCGATCAGACCGATGATACTACTCCAACCTTTAACGGCGGCGGTGAGCCAGGTGACACCATCATCATCAAAGATGGTGATGACATTATTGGTTCAACCGTGGTTGATGATGATGGTAAGTGGGACTGGACGCCAACCGATCCACTACCGGATGGCCCACACGATATTACTATTATTGAAGTTGATCCTGATGGTAAAGAAAGCGAACCATCCGATCCAATCAATATTATTATTGATACTATTCCACCGACTAAACCTGTTGTACCAGAGGTCATTGATAATGTGGGAGATATTACTGGTCCGCTGAAGCCAGGCGATCAGACCGATGACTCTACTCCAACCTTTAACGGTGGTGGTGAACCGGGTGATACCATCATTATCAAAGACGGTGATGACATTATTGGTTCAACCGTGGTTAATGATGACGGTGAGTGGGCGTGGACTCCGACCGAGCCACTGCCAGATGGGCCACACGATATTACCATTATTGAAGTTGATCCTGCTGGCAACGAGAGTGAGCCATCCGATCCGATCAATATTATTATTGATACTATTCCACCAACGACACCAATAGCTCCAACCATTAATGACAACGTAGGTGATAAAACCAGCGCTATTAATCCGGGCGACCAGACTGATGATACTAAACCGGAATTCAGCGGTGAAGGTGAACCAGGCGACGTGATTAAGATCATCGATAATGGCGAAGTGATTGGTTCAGTCACCATTGGTGACGACGGCAAGTGGGACTGGACGCCGGAAGAACCGATGGCGGAAGGTGACCACAGCATTACTATTATCGAAGTCGATCCGGCAGGCAATGAAAGTACGCCGACCGCTCCAATCGAATTTGAAATTGATATCACTCCACCGGTAAAACCGGAAGTACCAACTGCCACCGATAATACTGGTGATAAAACCGGCGCCATTAATCCTGGCGATCAGACTGACGAAACCAAACCGGAATTCAACGGTGAAGGTACGCCAGGCGACACCATCATCATCAAAGATGGTGATGAAATCATCGGTTCAGTAGTTATTCCTGAAGACGGTAAGTGGGACTGGACGCCGGAAGAATCACTGGCAGACGGTGACCACAGCATTACTATTATTGAAGTTGATCCGGCAGGTAACGAGAGTGAGCCATCCGATCCGATTGAGTTTGTGGTGGATACCACGGCACCGGATGCACCGACCAGCCCAACCATTACCGATAATACCGGTGATAAAACCGGCGCCATCAATCCGGGCGATCAGACTGATGAAACCAAACCGGAATTCAGCGGCGAAGGTGAACCGGGCGATGTGATTAACATCATCGATAACGGTGAAGTGATTGGCTCAGTCACCATTGGTGATGACGGCAAGTGGGACTGGACGCCGGAAGAATCACTGGCAGACGGTGACCACAGCATTACCATCACCGAAACCGATCCGGCTGGCAACGAAAGCCAGCCATCTGCACCAATTGAGTTTGTGGTGGATACCACGGCACCGGATGCACCGGCCGTGCCGTCCATTATGGATAATACCGGTGATAAAACCGGGGCCATCAATCCGGGTGACCAGACCGATGAAACCAAACCGGAATTCAGCGGTGAAGGTGAACCGGGCGACGTGATTAAGATCATCGATAACGGCGAAGTGATTGGCTCAGTCACCATTGGTGATGACGGCAAGTGGGACTGGACGCCGGAAGAATCACTGGCGGAAGGGGATCACAGCATCACCATCACTGAAACCGATCCGGCTGGCAACGAAAGTGTGCCATCCGCACCAATTGAGTTTGTGGTGGATACCACGGCACCGGATGCACCGACCAGTCCAACCATTACCGATAATACCGGCGCCAAAACCGGCGCCATTAATCCGGGCGACCAGACCGACGAAACCAAACCGGAATTCAGCGGTGAAGGCGAACCGGGCGACGTGATTAACATCATCGATAACGGTGAAGTGATTGGCTCAGTCACCATTGGTGACGACGGTAAGTGGGACTGGACGCCGGAAGAATCACTGGCGGAAGGGGATCACAGCATTACCATCACTGAAACCGATCCGGCAGGCAACGAAAGCCAGCCATCTGCACCAATTGAGTTTGTGGTGGATACCACGGCACCGGATGCACCGGCCGTGCCGTCCATTATGGATAATACCGGTGATAAAACCGGGGCCATCAATCCGGGCGACCAGACTGATGAAACCAAACCGGAATTCAGCGGCGAAGGCGAACCGGGCGATGTGATTAACATCATCGATAATGGTGAAGTGATTGGTTCAGTCACCATTGGTGATGACGGCAAGTGGGACTGGGTACCGGAAGAGCCACTGGCAGACGGTGACCACAGCATTACCATCACCGAAACCGATCCGGCAGGTAACGAAAGTGCGCCATCCGCGCCAATTGAGTTTGTGGTGGATACCACGGCACCGGATGCACCGGCAGTACCGTCCATTATGGATAATACCGGTGATAAAACCGGGGCCATCAATCCGGGCGACCAGACCGATGAAACTAAACCGGAATTCAGCGGTGAAGGCGAACCGGGCGACGTGATTAACATCATCGATAACGGTGAAGTGATTGGCTCAGTCACCATTGGTGATGATGGCAAGTGGGACTGGACGCCGGAAACTGAGTTGGCGGAAGGTGATCACAGCATTACCATCACCGAAACCGATCCGGCGGGTAATGAAAGCCAGCCATCCACACCAATTGAGTTTGTAGTGGATACCACGGCACCGGATGTACCGGTAGTGCCGTCCATTATGGATAATACCGGTGATAAAACCGGCCCTATTAATGCCGGGGATTCTACTGACGAGACTAAACCGGAATTCAGCGGAGAAGGTACCGCGGGCGACGTTATCAAGATTATTGATAATGGTACGGTGATTGGTTCCACCACCATCGGTGAAGATGGTAAGTGGGACTGGACGCCAGAAACCGCCTTACCAGAAGGTCCGCACAGTATTACCATCACCGAAACCGACCCGGCAGGTAATGAAAGTGCACCAACGGCACCAATTGCATTTGACGTAGACACCACAGCACCAGCTACTCCGGCAGTACCGGCCATTATGGATAATACCGGTGATAAAACCGGCCCTATTAATGCCGGGGATTCTACTGACGAAACCAAACCGGAGTTCAGCGGAGAAGGTACCGCGGGCGACGTTATCAAGATTATTGATAATGGTACGGTGATTGGTTCCACCACCATCGGTGAAGATGGTAAGTGGGACTGGACGCCGGAAACCGCCTTACCAGAAGGTCCGCACAGTATTACCATCACCGAAACCGACCCGGCAGGTAATGAAAGTGCACCAACGGCACCAATTGCATTTGACGTAGACACCACAGCACCAGCTACTCCGGCAGTACCGGCCATTATGGATAATACCGGTGATAAAACCGGCCCTATTAATGCCGGGGATTCTACTGACGAAACCAAACCGGAGTTCAGCGGAGAAGGTACCGAGGGCGACGTTATCAAGATCATTGATAACGGCACGGTGATTGGTTCCACCACCATTGGTGAAGATGGCAAGTGGGACTGGACGCCGGAAACGGCGTTACCGGAAGGTCCACACAGTATCACCATTACCGAAACCGATCCGGCAGGTAATGAAAGTGCACCAACGGCACCAATTGCATTTGACGTAGACACCACCGCTCCGGCTACTCCGGCTGTTCCGGTGATCACCGATAATACTGGCAGTGTTACTGGTCCAATCAATGCGGGTGACTATACTGACGAAACCAAACCGGAATTCAGCGGTGAAGGTACGGCGGGTGATGTTATCAAGATCATTGATAACGGTGCGGTAATTGGTTCCACCACCATTGGTGAAGATGGCAAGTGGGACTGGACGCCGGAAACGGCGTTACCGGAAGGTCCACACAGTATTACCATTACTGAAACCGATCCGGCTGGCAATGAAAGCGCGCCAACTGCGCCAGTTGCGTTTGACGTGGATACTACTGCACCAGCTAAGCCTGAAATCGGATCTATCACCGATAATACCGGCAGCATAACGGGTGAAATTAAACCGGATGGTGTAACCGACGAAACCAAACCTGAATTTAAAGGCGACGCTGAACCAGGCAGTACTATTACCGTTAAAGATGGCGATAATGTGATTGGTTCTGTGGTTGTCGGTGATGATGGTAAGTGGTCATTTACACCGGATACTCCGTTAGCTGAAGGCGAACACAGTATTACGATTACTGAAACCGACAAAGCAGGTAACACCAGTGTGCCATCTGACGCGGTTAAGTTTGAGGTAGATACCACAGCACCAAATAAACCTGCGATAGATTCAGTTATCGATAATGAAGGCTTGATTACCGGCCCTATTGTTAACGGTGGTCAAACTGACGATACGACTCCAACCTTCTCCGGCGAAGGTGCACCGGGCGATGTCATCAAGTTTACTGACAATGGCAAAGTTATTGGTAGTGTAACTGTTGATGAAAACGGTAGCTGGACATTTACACCAGAAACCGCATTGGTTGAAGGCGACCATAGTATTACCATTACTGAAACCGATCCGGCTGGTAATGAGAGTGAAGCATCTACACCGTTTGAGTTTAAAGTAGATACTACTGCACCGAATCAAGCCAATCTGGCTATTACCAGTGTTAACGATAACGTTGGTGAAATCACGGGTAATATCACGAATGGTGGTTCAACCGATGATGCCAGCCCAACCATTAGTGGTACTGGTACTAAAGGCGACACCATTATTGTGTACGCAAAAGATGGTACAGGTAACCACGAAATTGGCCGCGCTACTGTAGGTGATGATGGTAAATGGAGCATGGATCCAACGACGCCATTACTGCCTGGTAGCAACGTATTAACCGCGGTTGAAATGGATCCGGCAGGTAATGCAACTGAACCAAGCGCTTCTTATACCATTACGCTGGATATCTCTAAGCCAACAGAGCCAGTCATTGTTAACGTACTGGATGATGCCGGCCCTATTACTGGCGCATTGCAAAAAGGTGATGTGACAGACGATAACAAGCCAATTATTACCGGCACGGCAGAAGCGGGTTATACCGTACGTGTTTATGATGGAGCAACATTATTAGGTTCTGTTACTACTGATAGTAAAGGTGTATGGACATTTACGCCAACCACCGCTTTAGCTGATGGTCAACACAATATTACCGCTACAGCGACCAGCACTATTGGCCAAACCAGTAAGCCAACCGGTATCTTCAACTTTGAAGTAGATACCAAGGCACCACTGGCGGCAGATAGCTTGAAGATCACCGACGATGTAGGTGCTTATCAGGGGCCGCTGAAAGATGGCGATACTACTGATGATGCAACCCCGACCTTCAGCGGTAAGGCAGAAGCGAACAGTACCGTAACTATCTATAACGGTGAGGACATACTTGGTACGGCGAAAGTTGATGCCAACGGTAACTGGTCATTTACACCAAATACGGCACTGGCAGACGGCGACTATGCATTCAGCACCGTTGTGACGGATAAAGCTGGTAACTCAAGTCCTGCAACACCAGACGTTCATATTTCTATTGATACCAGCAATGTAGTAATCAGCATTACTCACCTGGTAGACGATGTGGGCGCGATCACTGGTGATATTACTCCAAATGGCGTAACCGACGATACTAAACCAGAAATTATTGGTACCGGTAAAGCTGGTAGTACCGTTAAGATTTATGATGGTCTGGTTAAGCTAGGTGAAACAACGGTTAAGGCCAATGGCACCTGGAGCTTTACACCAACAACTGCCTTAATTGAAGGTAAACATAGTATCACAGCAACGGCAACAGATAAGGCGGGCAACACTAGTCCGGCAACGTCTGCGTTTGAATTTACTGTTGATACTTCCGCACCATCTATTCCAACCATTGATTCAGCAAAAGACGATGTGGGTACCATTCAGGGATTACTACCTAGCGGTGGTTTGACGGATGACTCCACGCCAACGCTGATTGGTAAAGCAGAGAAAGGCAGTATTGTCACCGTGTATGACGGAAGCGCAGTTCTGGGCTCTGCAATTGCGGATAGCAATGGTGACTGGAACTTTACGCCGGCTACACCAATTCTGGAGGGGGAACATAAGTTCCACGTCACGGCAACGGATGCGGCCGGTAATGTAAGCCAGCCATCGGTTGACTTTGTGCTGACTACTGACTACAGCGCACCGGATGCCAGCAAACTGGCTATTACCGGGGTGGACGATCAGGTCGGTGGACTGACCGGTAACGTGGTGTCCGGTGGCCAGACTGATGACAGTCGTCCGACCATCAGTGGTACCGGAACTAAGGGCGACCTGGTAACGGTATACAGCAAAGACAGTACTGGTAACCATGTGATTGGTTCGGCGATAGTGGATGCGAACGGCAAGTGGTCCATGCAACCGGCTTCACCATTGCTGGGTGGCTTAAACGAGCTGACCGCAGTGGAATCAGATCCGGTAGGTAACACCACCAGCCCGAGTACGGCTTACAGCATTACGTTGTTAACCAGTGGTCCGGCGGTCCCGGTGATTGTCAGCGTGGTGGATGATGTAGGTATCGTCACCGGTACGCTGCAAAAAGGCGAAGTGACCGATGACAGCAAACCAACTCTGAACGGTACGGCGGATAAAGGCAGCACCGTGAAAGTGTACGACGGCGCGACTCTGTTAGGCTCCGTCATTGCGAATACCGACGGAGAGTGGAGCTTTACGCCGGCGATAGCGCTGACAGACGGCACTCATAACCTGACGGCTACGGCTACCGATGCCATCGGCCAGACCAGTAAGCCAACGGGTATCTTCGATATCATCGTGGACACCACCGCTCCGGGCAAGGTAAGCAATCTGGTGGTGACGGATGATGTGGGAGCGGTCACCGGCCCACTGAAGAGCGGGGATATTACTGATGACAGTATGCCAACCTTCAGCGGTAAGGCGGAAGCCAACAGTAAAGTCACCATCTATGATGGCAGCACCGTAATTGGTACCGCCACGGCTAACGCCAGTGGTGACTGGGTCTTCACACCGGCCACCGTATTGCCGGATGGTTCACACGCGTTCACTATCACGGTAACGGATAAGGCGGGTAATGAGGGAGAGTCTACGGCCTTTAACCTGACCATTGATACATCCAGCGTGACCGTATCGATTACGGCGCTGATTGATGATGTGGGTACTGTTACTGGCAATATTGCTCAAAATGGCGTGACCGATGATACACGTCCGGAAATTACCGGTACGGGTAAGGAAGGTAGCACCATTAAGCTGTATGACGGTGCAATCTTATTGGGTAGCACCACGGTAGGCAGCGACGGTAAGTGGAGCTTTCCGCCAGTTGTAGATATGGGACAGGGAGCGCACAGTATTACCGCCACCGCTACCGATTTGACGGGTAACACCAGTCCGGCTACTTCAGCATTCGTGTTCAGCATTGATACAGTAGCACCATCAGTTCCGACTATTGATAAAGCTATTGATGATGTAGGCGCTATTCAGGGCGATCTGGCAAGCGGTGCGATGACCGATGACTCCACGCCAACGCTGGTCGGTAAGGCCGAAGCAGGTAGCCTGGTGAAAGTGTATGACGGCTCCGTCCTGCTGGGCTCAGTGACGGCGGCGGCAGATGGCAAGTGGTCCTATACGCCAACCACCGCCATTTCAGAAGGTGAGCACAAGTTCCATGTTACTGCCACCGATGCGGCCGGTAATGTCAGTGTCCCATCAGCGGACTTCGTGCTGACCACTGATTACACCGCACCGGATGCCAGTAAACTGGCTATTACCGGGGTGGACGATCAGGTAGGTGGACTGACCGGTAATGTGGTGTCTGGTGGTACTACAGACGACAGCCGTCCGACCATCAGCGGTACCGGTACTAAGGGCGACCTGGTAACGGTATACAGCAAAGACAGCTCCGGTAACCATGTGATTGGTTCCGCGGTGGTGGATGCGAACGGCAAATGGTCCATGCAGCCGGCTTCACCATTGCTGGGTGGCTTAAACGAGCTGACCGCAGTGGAATCGGATCTGGTCGGTAACACTACCAGTCCGAGTGCCGCGTATAACATCACCCTGTCAACCAGTGGTCCTGCGGCCCCGGTGATTGTCAGCGTGGTGGACGATGTGGGTATCGTCACCGGTACACTGCAAAAAGGTGATGTAACCGATGACAGCAAACCAACCCTGAACGGGACGGCAGACAAGAACAGCATCGTTAAGGTATATGACGGCGCGACTCTGTTAGGCTCGGTTGTGGCAGATAGTCAGGGTGAGTGGAGCTTTACGCCGGCAACAGCGCTGACGGATGGCACGCATAACCTGACGGCTACGGCTACCGATACCATCGGCCAAACCAGTAAGCCAACAGGTATCTTCGATATCATCGTGGACACCACGGCTCCGGGCAAGGTAAGCAATCTGGTGGTGACGGATGACGTGGGAGCAGTAACTGGTCCACTGACCAGCGGTGCTACCACAGATGACGCCACGCCAACCTTCAGCGGTAAGGCAGAAGCCAACAGTAAAGTCACCATCTATGATGGCAGCACAGTGATTGGTACCGCTACGGCTAACGCAACTGGTGACTGGGTCTTCACACCGGCCACGGCGCTGCCGGAGGGTTCTCATTCATTCACTATCACGGCAACAGATAAGGCAGGTAATGAAGGTGAGGCCACGGCCTTTAACCTGATCATTGACACTTCAACCGTGACCGTGTCCATTACGGCACTGATTGATGATGTAGGCACCATCACCGGTAATATTGCCCAGAATGGTGTGACCGATGATACCAAACCGGAAATTACCGGTAAGGGTAAGGAAGGTAGCACTATTAAGGTGTATGACGGTGCGACCCTGTTAGGTAGTACCACCGTGGATAGCAGCGGCAAGTGGAGCTTTACACCGGCCACGGCACTGACTAATGGTGAACACAGTATTACTGCCACCGCTACCGATTTGACGGGTAACACCAGTCCGGCTACTTCAGCATTCGTGTTCAGCATTGATACTGTGGCACCGTCTGTTCCGACTATTGATAAAGCTATTGATGACGTAGGCGCTATTCAGGGCGATTTGGCAAGCGGGGCGATGACCGATGACTCCACGCCAACACTGGTTGGTAAGGCTGAAGCTGGCAGTCTGGTTATTATCTATGATGGCAGTGTGGCGCTGGGCTCGGTAATGACGGCGGCGGACGGCAAGTGGTCCTACACGCCATCCACTGCAATTTCAGAAGGTGAGCATAAGTTCCACGTGACCGCTACCGATAAGGCGGGCAACGCCAGCCTGCCATCCGCAGACTTCGTACTGACCACTGACTACACCGCACCGGATGCCAGCAAGCTGGCTATCACCGGGGTGAATGATGCGGTAGGTGAAATCACCGGCAACGTCACTTCCGGCGGCACTACCGACGATACCCGTCCGACCATCAGCGGTACCGGCACCAAGGGCGATCTGATCACCGTGTACAGTGAAGACGGCGCCAGCAAGCATGTGATTGGTACGGCAATAGTGGATGCGAACGGTAAGTGGTCATTACAACCGGCGTCTCCGCTGATGGATGGTGAGAATAAACTGACGGCAGTGGAATCGGATGCGGTGGGCAATGCCACCAGCCCGAGTGCAGCTTACACCATTACCGTGACGACCAGTGGACCGGCTGCACCGGTGATTGTGACCGTGGTGGACGATGTGGGAACCGTGACCGGCACGCTGCAAAAAGGTGACGTGACCGATGACAGCAAACCGACTCTGAACGGGACGGCAGATAAGGGCTGTACGGTGAAAGTGTATGACGGCGCGACCCTGCTGGGCAGCACTACGGCAGACAGCGACGGCAAGTGGACCTTTACCCCGACCACGGCACTGACAGACGGCACCCATAACCTGACGGCCACGGCGACTGACACCATCGGTCAGACCAGCCCGTCAACGGGTATCTTCAATATTATTGTGGATACCACGGCACCGGGTAAGGTGAGCAATCTGGTGGTGACGGATGATGTGGGCACGGTCACCGGCCCGCTGAGCAGCGGTGCTACCACTGATGACGCCACGCCAACCTTCAGCGGTAAGGCGGAAGCCAACAGTAAGATCACCATTTATGACGGCAGCACAGTGGTAGGCACCGCCACCACCAATGCCAGCGGTGACTGGACATTCACACCGGCAGCTGAGCTGGATGACGGCGCACATGCATTTACCATCACCGCCACCGATAAGGCGGGCAATGAGGGTGAGGCGACCGCCTTTAATCTGACCATTGATACTTCAACCGTGACCGTATCGATTACGGCGCTGATTGACGACGTAGGAGCCATCACGGGCAATATTGCCCAGAATGGCGTGACCGACGATACCAAACCGGAAATCACCGGTAAGGGTAAAGAAGGCAGCGTGGTGAAAGTGTACGACGGCGCCACTCTGCTGGGCAGCGCGACGGTGGGCAGCGACGGTAAGTGGACGTTTACCCCGGCGACAGCACTGGCGGAAGGCGAGCACAGCATCACCGCCACGGCGACGGATAAGGCGGGTAATACCAGCCCGGCCACCTCGGCGTTCGTGTTTACCGTGGATATCACGGCACCAACAGTACCGACCATTGAGAAGGCGGTTGATGATGTGGGCACTATCCAGGGCGACCTGGCAAGCGGGGCACTGACGGATGACTCCACGCCGACGCTGGTTGGTAAGGCGGAAGCGAACAGTGTGGTGATGGTATATGACGGTTCAGTACTTCTGGGCTCAGTGACGGCAGCGGCGGACGGTAAATGGTCCTACACGCCAACCACGGCGATTTCGGAAGGAGAGCACAAGTTCCACGTGACCGCTACCGATAAGGCGGGCAACATCAGCCTGCCATCAGCGGACTTCGTACTGACCACTGATTACACGGCACCGGACTTCAGCAAGCTGGCTATCACTGGGGTGAATGATGCAGTAGGAGTAGTCACTGGCAATGTGACCTCCGGCGGTACCACTGACGATAATCGCCCAACTATCAGTGGTACTGGTACTAAGGGTGACATTATTACCGTGTCTACTGAAGACAGTACCGGTAAACATGTGATTGGCAGCACTATCGTCGATGCTGACGGTAAGTGGAGCCTGCAACCTGCAACGGCATTGAATTCAGGTGAGAATAAATTCACTGCGGTTGAATCGGATCCGGTAGGTAATGCGACCAGTCCAAGTGCACCATATACCGTTACATTGGTTACTGATGTACCAAATGCACCTGTGATTGAGAAAGCTGTAGATGATGTGGGTTCTGTCACCGGAGATATCACTAAAGGTGGTGTAACCGATGATAATAAACCGGCCATCTCTGGTACGGCTGCGGCTAACGGCACAGTTACTATCTATGATAACGATGTGAAGATTGGTACCGCTAAGGTAGATGCTGACGGTAAGTGGACGTTCACTCCGACAACAGCACTGTCTGAAGGCGCGCATACAATCACTGCAGATGTTACTACTACGGTAGGCCAGGTCAGCGGTAAGAGCGATATCTTTAACTTTAGTGTTGATACTATCGCACCTTCGGCGGTGACCAATTTGGTGATCACCGATGATGTAGGCTCTTCTCAAGGCCCACTGAAGAATAATGATACTACCGATGATAATAAGCCAACCTTTACTGGTGATGCGGAAACCAACGGTATTGTCACTATTTATAATGATGGTACTGCTATTGGCTCAACTACTGCGGGTGCAGACGGTAAGTGGTCATTCACTCCTGCTACAGCATGGGAAGATGGTGATTACAAATTTACCACTACAGTGACGGATAAAGCAGGTAACACAGGCGTAGCAACGCCAGTAGTGAATATCACCATTGATACCAAGGCAGTTACAATTAGCATTACTGAACTGCTGGATAATGTGGGCACTATCACTGGCCCTATTACGGCAAATGGTGTAACTGACGATACCACGCCAGAAATTATTGGTACCGGTAAGTCAGGCAGCATTATCAAGGTGTATGACGGTGTTACTTTGTTAGGTTCAACTACTGTTGATACCAATGGTGACTGGACATTTACACCAACTGCATTGTCTCAGGGCGATCACAGTATTACTGCGACCGCCACCGATAAAGCAGGTACAACAAGTGCTCCTACAAGTGCGTTTAAGTTTACCGTTGACAATGTGCCTCCAGCTAAACCGACGATTGAATCAGCTGAAGATAATGTGGGCTCTATTACTGGTCCTCTGGCCAGTGGAGCTTCTACAGATGATCCAACGCCAACGCTGACGGGTAAGGCCGAAAAAGGTAGTACTGTTAGTGTGTATGACGGTGAGACCTTGCTGGGTACAGCGATCGCAAATAATGACGGTGAATGGACTTTCACTACCGCAACGATGTCCGAAGCAACACACACGTTCCATATTACGGCGACCGATACGGCAGGTAACCTCAGTCCGAAATCAGATAATTTTGTGCTGACTATGGACTTTACTAAACCTGATATCAGCAAGTTAGCTATTACTGGTGTGAACGATCAGGTTGGTATTGTCACGGGGAATGTGGCGTCTGGCGGAACTACCGATGATAAGCGTCCAACCATTAGTGGTACGGGTACTAAGGGTGACGTTATTACAGTATCTACGACTGACAGTACTGGTAAACATGTGATTGGTAGTACTACCGTTGGTGATGATGGTAAGTGGAGCATGAAACCAGCAGCCGATCTGGCTGAGGGTGAAAACAAGTTTACCGCCGTGGAAACGGATTCCGTGGGCAATTCAACCGACCCAAGTACTCCGTATATCATTACCTTAGACACCTATGTCTCAGATGCGAAGATCGCGATTACAGCAATTACTGATGATACTGGCACCTCCAGTACTGACTTTATCACCAACGATAATACGTTGTTGATTAGCGGTACTCTGGATAAGGCTCTGCAATCTGATGAGACCGTAGAAGTAAGTCTGGATAACGGTACGACCTGGACACGTGCAGCAACCATAACAGCTACAAGCTGGACTGTTGATCTGCAAAGTAAGGTACTGGCTGATGGTGACTACACTATCAAAGCCCGCGTGGTGGATACTGCCGGTAATATTGGTAGCACTGACTCTCATGCACTGACTATTCTCACAGAAGGTCGTGATATGGAAGGTCTGAGTACTACCGCGAAGATCACCACCGATACCAGCAATGGTTTAGTGGCTGGTGACTTGTTCAGCCACAGTGCAACACTGACTAACACCGATATGGTCACCCGTGACCGTCACGTGACGGTCACGGGTACCCTGAGTGCGGCGCTGCTAGCTGGTGAAAAACTACAGATTTCACTGGATGATGGTGCAACCTGGAAGTCGCTCACTATGAGCGGAAATAACTGGAGCTATGTATTACCTGAAGTTTCAGCGGACACTACCTATAAGTTCAAGCTGCAGGTAGTAGATAATGCGGGCAATACCGGTAGAAACACTACATTCGATGATGTCTACAAGGTAGTGATCGATCTGACAGTACCGAATGCGCTTGAAACTGCTCCGGATATTGCTACGCATGTTAGCACTAAAGACTCGTTCACCTTCGACAGCAGCCGTTATGGTGCGGTAGAAGCAGGGACCATTGTAGCGCTGGTCAGCGATGAAAATGGTAACGGTAACTACCAGGAGGGGCTGGATCAGGTGCTGGGCTTTGCTACGGCGAATGCGGACGGTTCCTGGAGTCTGACGACTAAGCTGCCAGCAGGAGCACACAACCTGGCATTTATGGTATGGGATGCGGCGGGTAACCATTCAAGCATGGGTGCTTCTACTAGCGTAGGGGTAACTGACGGTGAAGGTAGTTTGTTAGTTACGCAGACGTGGGGAGGAACTACTGATGGCGAGGGTCTTGGCCTTAACTCGGCAGCAGTAACCATTAGTCAAAATGGTTCATGGTCGTTCTTCCAGAGCGTACGTGGTACTTCCGGTAGTAACACTGCTAACGCCGGTCGCGTATATACCGCTACCGATCGTGAAACTTATGAGTCTACCTATCTGGCTCAGCCGTCCACTTCTAACGGTGCCGCTTATAACCTTGATAGTTCAGCTTATGGCCGTTATGTGAACTCTGCAGTGTTTGCGGATATTAACCGCGATGGTTACACCGATGTAATGTCGCAAATCAGTGCATACCAGAACGATGGTCGAACTGCTTACTGGATGCAAAATGCCGATGGCACCTTCTCACCGAAGGTGGTGAATCAGGGAACGCTGAATCACCTGGGAGGTGTGATCGCCTATGACCGTGAAGGTGATGGTTATCTGGACTTCGTTCTGGCTGACTCTGAGTCAGACTCCATCTCATTCCTTAAGAATGCTAATGGCGTACTGTCTTACGAGCAGGCATCTGGTTTCCCTGCAGGCCATCCGGGAGGCGCTATTCCATCGGCGCTGAGTATCATGCATGAAGTAGGTGCGGTGGATATCGATAACAACGGTACTGTGGATATTACTGCGCACATTGACTACAACGGCGCAGGTAGTTATGTCGGTAACGCTTCTCGTGGCTTTGGTATTCTGTATAACCAGACGACTGGCACATCGAAGACTAACTTTGGCAGTGTCAGTTACTATGCCAACGTGTTCAGAGATGACGGCCATGTAGATTATGGCAACCTGTCTATCTCCATGACCTATGCCGACTACAATGGCGATGGCTGGCTGGATCTGTTCCTGAGCCGCGGTTCGAAGAGCGGTTCTAACAGTAATGAAAGCCGTATTTATCTGAACGATGGTACAGGTAAATTGTTGGCGACGGATGGTGCAGCCCTATGGTTTGGTGACACTCTGGATGGCGGGACATCACTGGCTGTGGACTGGAACCATGACGGTAAGGTAGACATTATCGAAGTTCCACGCTCCGATGTGGCTGGTAGCCCTATGTTGTATACCAACACAGGTACTAATACCTGGGGCACGAATGCCGTCAAACTGACCAGCCAGACGTTCAACAACCTTACCGGTGCGGTGGCTCTGGACTACGACTGGGATGGTTCGATGGACCTGGTGTTGTATCGTTCCGGCAGTGATGGTGACGTGGTTTCTAAGGTCGATTCCGCCCCGACGTTGTTGGTGAAAAATACCAATATCGCAGCAGATGGTACCAGCCTGCAGATCCGTATTGTTGACGGTAACGGCATCAATACCTTCTACAGTAATACCGTTAAGTTATATAACTCTGCCGGTGTTTGTGTGGCGACACAGTTAATTAACCCGCAAGCGTCTGGTTCCAGCAACAGTATGGGCCTGGTCAGCTTCTTCGGATTAGATCCTAATGAAGTGTATTCGGTACAAATGCTACGTATTACTAACGGCGTAGTAGACCATGTGGGAGCGACTTCCAGTATCGGCGGTTATACCAACAATACCGTTAATGTTAACTGGGGTGGGTTGACTACTAGTAAATCACATGATGCTTATGTCTTGACGGCTGAAAGCACGGATGCTGTCAACAATACCACAGGGGCTGGGGGTATTATCGGTACCGGTTATAACGATACCTTCTTCGGCTCCGCCGGGGATGATACCTACACTGGTGGTGGTGGCTGGAACTTGATCATGAGTGGTCAGCAAGTCTGGAGTGAAACGGCAGGTCTGGATATTGTTGACTACAGCCGTTCTGCTTCCGCTATTACGGCCAACCTGGCTACCGGTATTGCAACCGGTCAGGGTAATGACAAATTGGTCAGCATCGAAGGTCTGATTGGTTCTGCTCAGGGTGATACTTTCACGGATAACGCCGCCAATAACCTGTTCGAAGGTCGCGGTGGCAATGACTCTTTCTATCTGACAAATGGTGGTAACGATGTACTGATGTACAAAGTGTTGCCAGGTAAGAGTAGTGATGCAACTGGTGGTAACGGTCATGACACGGTATATGGTTTCACCGTGGGTAACCTGCTGACCAATGCCAATGCCAATGCCAATGCTGATCTGATCGATCTGAGCGATCTGCTGGATTACTCCGGTCCGTTATCCTGCTTTATGGATGAAGGCAAGATGACGCTGGACTTTGCTTCTCAGGGTATCTTGAAATTCCTGAAAGTTGAGCAGTCAGGTAGCGACACTATCATCAGTATTGACCGTGATGGTACAGGCGGTGCGTATGGCTTCCAGGAACTGATAACGCTGAAAGGGGTAAGTACCGATCTGGTGACATTACTGTCTAACAATCAGATAGAAGTCGGTGATGACAGCCTGATGCATAAGGCTGCTGGTACACAAACGCTGTTATCGACAACACATGAGTCATTGTTATCGATTTCTCAAATGTTTACCGCCGGTGATGACATTCTGTTCGGAACGGATAAGGCAGACATCCTGATGGGTGGTCTGGGCAATGATACCTTTATCCACATCGGCACAGGGGATCAGGTCATGGGTGGCGCGGGTAACGATGTTATCAAGCTGGCCTCAACAGACTTCGACTTTATTTCTGGTGATGAAGGTATTGATACCTTAATTCTGGAAGGCAAAAACGAGCTGTTAGATCTGGGAGCGTTGAAAGACAAGCTGGAATCAATCGAGATATTCGACATGGGTGATGGTAACAACACCATGAAGGTTTCTCTGGATGATGTTCTGCGTCTGGGTTCAGAAGAACTGGCAATTAAGAGTGGTGATAAAGCGATTATTGTTAATGGTGAAGAGGGCAGCACCCTGCAGTTAGAAAGTGGTGATGGCCAATGGACCATGTCGCAAAGCAATTACCAACATGACGGTAATACTTATAACGTCTGGACTGTTAGTACCTCAGGTATTGAAGTCCTGGTCGAGAATACAGTGAACCCGATCATTATGTAATTGAGTGACTGAAGCGACCGTCAGTATTGGCGGTCGCCTTCAGGACACACTGTTTGATTTACCAGTAACGAAATAACTCAGGAGTAAATATGTTTAGGGAAAATAAGAGGTCTGAAGTGAATAAACTGTCAGCATGGTTACATACATCTGCAATTGGGGTGATTCCGGCATTGTTGGCTTTCAACGTCGCGGCCAAAGATATGTCTGGCAATGATGTTATGGAAATTAATCCGGTGAATGATGCGGAAGATACCTCAGTGGTAATCACGCCAGGACCGGCAGTAACCATGACTCATACCGGTACGCAGTATGTACCAGTAGGCCGTATTAGTGACTCATTGTCTCAGGTAGTTTTTTATAATCCTAAGAAAGCGGGTGATAACACTACAGGCGTTGCCAATATCTATGTGGATCGTGAATTTCAGGGAGCATTGAAGAGCGGCGAGTTTAGTGTGTTCTGTGTAGAACCGGGTAAACATACTATTGAAGCCTATCAGAATGATGCGCCTAACTACGCTAACAAAGCTGTACCAAGAACCATGGCTAAATTGGTTGGCGGGAAAACTTACTTTGTTGAAACGAACTCAGACCAAAGTGTGGGTACGCCAGTATCAGTAAACCGTACTCAGGCTGAAAATCAACTGTTTGGTTATAACAGTAGTGCCACCATTAACCGCGCTTCAGCAGTGAAAGCCTGTGAATACGTAGGCGGTATGTCACAACTGGGTAACGTGTTGTTCAGCTTTGCCGGTCATAAGGTATCGGATGTTGAAACCGGCGGTAAAGAAATCGCTAAAAACATGGCTGACTATATCAAGGGGCAACCTCAGATTCAGCGTGTAGACATTGTTGGTCATGCGGACCCGGTAGGTAATGCAGCATTTAACCAGAAACTATCTGTGCAACGTGCAGAAACAGTTAAGAAAATGCTGATTTCTTATGGCGTCCCCGCCTCACTCTTGTTTACCAGTGGTGAAGGTGCCAATAATCCAACGGTAGATTGCAGTGATATGTCAGGTAAAGAACGTAATTTCTGTAACCGCGCTAATCGTCGTGTGGATGCGTTGATCCAGACAAACAGTAGCGCTGAATAATCGCATGTTGTAATCAGTAAACAGCCGGCCTGACTAACAGGCCGGTTAATGATACCGCCAGTGGGTTTACAGCAAGCCTGCTGACGGTATCAACCGTTCTGCAGCAAGAAAGTTGCTATACGTTATATTTAATGCAGCATGTAATTATTAATACAGGAATAACTATGAGTCAGGATTTTAATCCTAAAGCTGATGCCCAACAGGACAGTTTGCTATGGTCTGTCCAATGGTTAGCGTCTTATTACAATAAGCCGGCCAGTGCAGCAGTTTTGTATGCAGGATTGCCGAGAGAAAGGAAACTCACTCCCCAGTTAGCGTTACGTATGCTCGATCAGATAGGTATGGGAGTTGGCTGGGTTGAAAGAGACTTAAATCAGTTATTTTCTTATTTGTTTCCGGTAGCGATAACACGTAAAGATGGTACTCACTGTATTGTCACCGAACGAACGGGTAAAGGAGCAAATACCTCATATCGAGTCGTACTGCCGGAGAACGGTGGTGGGGAAGTGACACTTTCTGCCAACGCATTACAGGAGGTTTATTCCGGATTTGCCTTGTTATGTAACCCCAAACCAAAGTTGGATGAGCGCAGTAACGACTGTCTGCCAGAGCCAAACAAAGAAGGCCATTGGCTGTTTTCTACCTTATGGCGCTATCGCCACTATTTTGCCAGTGCGGCATTAGCTGCTCTGCTGGCAAACGTTCTGACGCTGGCTTCTACCTTTTTCACCATGAACGTTTACGATCGGGTGGTTCCAACTCAGGCCTATGTGACTTTATGGTCTTTAGCAATAGGTGTTGGTATAGCGATTATCTTTGAGTTTATCTCACGGTTGGTGAGGGCTCACTTAATTGATATTGCAGGTAAAAAAGCTGATTTGCTTCTGGGCACCATGTTGTTTCGTCAGGTGATGTCCATTCGTATGGAGAATAAACCGCAGTCATCGGGTTCTTTTGCCAACCAGTTACGTGAGTTTGAATCCGTTCGGGATTTCGTCACTTCAGCTACGCTATCAACGCTATCCGACCTGCCATTCTGTCTTTTGTTTCTATTTATTATTTATTTGGTTGCCGGGCCGCTAGCGCTGGTTACGTTGGGTGCGATCCCGGTCATTCTGATTGTCAGTATTTACATTCAGTGGCCATTGTCAAAAAACATGAAAGAAAATATGAGAGAAATTTCTCTCAAACAGGGATTGCTGATTGAAACCATTGATGGAATGGAATCTCTGAAAGCGGCTCGTGGTGAAGGCGTTATGCAAAAACGCTGGGAAGATTTCAGTGCATTAGCTGCTGCGTCTTCTATGAAATCAAAAGCGCTATCGAGCTTTATGACTACTTTCGTTTCTTTTGTTCAGCAACTGACAACTGTGGTGCTAGTGGTATGGGGTGTTTATCTGATTCATGCCGGTGAGTTAACCATGGGCTCAATGATCGGTGCGGTGATCCTGTCCGGGCGCACATTGTCGCCATTGGGTTCTGTGGTTGGTTTAGCGATTCATTTCCAGCAGGCTAAGGCGGCACTGGGCTCGCTGAACCAACTGATGAAAATGCCAAGAGAGCGGGATGAAAAAATTAACTACCTGTCAGCACCAAGTTTCACCGGCAATTTACGTTTAAGAAACGTTAACTTCAGCTATCCAAGCAGCAACATGATGATGGCAGCACCAGTGGTGCTACAGAAAATTAACTTCGCTATTCGCCAGGGTGAGCGGGTTGCTATTCTTGGCAGTATCGGCAGCGGTAAATCAACATTATTGAAAGTGATGGCGAGACTATTCCAGCCAAGCAATGGGCAATTGATGATTGATAATGTGGATGCGACTCAGGTGGATCCGGCGGACTGGCGTACCTCGGTGGGCTATGTGGGGCAAGACAGCCGGTTATTCTTTGGCACCTTGAGAGAAAACGTGGTTATCGGCAACCCATCGGCAACCACCGAAGAAATTCTGGCGGTAGCCCGTATGACAGGATTAGACAAAGTCGCTTCCCGTCACCCATTAGGTTTTGAAATGCCAATTGGTGAGATGGGACAGGGTATTTCAGGCGGTCAGAAACAGTTGGTCTCACTGGCCCGTTGTCTGTTGTTAAAGCCAAAAATCTTGTTGATGGACGAGCCTACCAGTTCCATGGATGCCATGACCGAACTGCAATTTATTCAGCAGCTAAAAGCGGCTGTTAGCGAACAAACGTTGATATTGGTGACACATCGTTTCTCTCTGCTGGAACTGGTCGATCGTCTGATTGTGCTGGATGAGGGCAAGGTCGTGGCTGATGGACCAAAAGAGGAAGTCATTGCTGCTCTAAAAGCCAATGGTAAAGCACAGTAGCGGGTAGTTTTCAGGCTGTTTCGGGCATCAAGTTATATAGAAATTAACGGAGCCGAAAGTGACAGATAGCAATAACGGTGTGGGGAAGCAGGTTCCATGACAGACAAAAAACCAAAAGTGAGTGGGGGATTACCTTCACCAACAGGCAAAGTGAAATCAGGTGATTTGCCTTATATGCGCGATCTACAGGAAGCGTTGATCGAACAAAAAACGCCGTTCAGTATGATCATGCTCTATTTAATTGCTGCCGTATTGGTAGTGGCTATTGTTTGGGCAAAATTTGCCCGGGTAGAAGAGGTCACTCTGGGAGAAGGACGAATTATTCCAGCCAGCCGTGAGCAGGTTATTCAGAGTCTGGAAGGTGGGATTCTGGAAGAACTGAATGTGCATGAAGGAGACATTGTAGAAAAAGGTCAGGTACTACTTAAAATTGACCCAACGCGGGTAGGTGCAGTGTACCGTGAAGGTGTTTCCAAAGTGATTGGTTTGAAAGCAGCTATTGCCCGGCTGCGTGCTGAGGCCTACGGTACTCCATTGGAATTCCCGCCAGATGTGATGGCAGTGCCGTCGGTAGTAAAAGATGAAACTCAGGCTTATAACGCCCGTAAACAAACGCTGGATGAGAGTGTTAAAACGCTGAAAACCAGTCTGCAATTGGCCCAGAGTGAGATTAATCTGTCTGAGCCACTGATGAAAAAAGGGCTGATGTCAGAAGTAGAACTATTAAGAATGCGCCGTCAGGCCAATGAATTTAGTCTGCAAATTGCCGAGAGACAAAACCGATTCCGTTCTGAAGCTAACGCCGAACTTACCAAGTTTGAAAGTGAACTGGCCCAGACCATTGAAAACGTAGCGGCGCGGGAGGATGTCATGAATCGCACCACCATTGTTGCACCGGTACGGGGTACGGTAAATAACATCAGGGTGACAACAGTTGGTGGGGTTATTCAACAGGGAGCGGAAATCATGGCGATTATTCCGCTGGAAGACCAGTTGTTGGTGGAGGCTAAAATTAAACCTTCCGATGTAGCGTTTTTACACCCGGGCCTTCGCGCAACGGTAAAAATTACCGCTTATGACTATTCCATTTATGGTGGACTCAGCGGCACGCTGGAGCATATCAGTCCGGATACCCTGAAAGATGAAGATAAAATGCGTCAGGGTCGTGGTGATAGTACCTATTACCGGGTGCTGGTACGTACTGATAAGGCGGCGTTGACGGCTAAGGATAAAGTCTTCCCTATTATGCCAGGGATGATAGCGACGGTAGAAATCAGAACAGGAGAAAAAACCATACTGGATTACATCCTGAAGCCTGTCTTGAAAGCCAGAGAAGCGTTCCGGGAACGGTAAGGTTATATTATGAAAATCAAACAACTTGCCCTGCTAACGTTATCGTTGTCAGTGTCTTTAACCACAGCGACATCAGCCCGGGTAGATGACAGCCTGATGCAGTCACTGCAGCCGGGTCGCCGGGCGGGGGTAGTTAACCCGCCACCACCGGCAATGAAAAAGTCTGTAGAGCCATCAGTAGTAGTGGAACAGGCCAGTTCATCAGAACCAGTAATTATTATGCCGACACCGGTTTCTGCCACTCCAGCTCGTTCAGTTCAGCCCGCAATCGAGGTGCCTCCGCCAGTGCCTCCGCCAGTGGCGGTTGCAACCATTGGTCGGGATGGTAAAGGGTGGGTAGCCGATCCACCAAAGGCTCAACCAACTATTCAACCGGAGCCAGTTAGCCACCCCTCACCCACAACGGCGACAGCCAGTCATGATAACCAGGTGCTGGAGCTGATGGACATTGATACGGTACAGGCTCCTGTGGAACCAGTAGTTAAAAGTGTTAATACACCGGTTATGGAACCCCAGCCAGTCAGTACAGTACAAAATGCGGTATCAACCGCGCCAATTACCACCGTTGGTCGTGATGGTAAGCAATGGCAGGTAACCAATACGCCAGTTAAGTCTGGTTCAGCAGTCGCTTCATCCCATGATTCTCAGGCGATAGAATTTGTTGCCATTGAAAATACAGAAAATGCACCAGAAAAGGCATCAGAAAAAGTAGAAAACACCCTATTGTCTAATGAACCGGAGCCAAAACGGAGTTCACAAAATCCGGCACCGGTTGTGGCAATGGCACCTGCATCTAAAATCGAAAGTCCGGTTGATGTGGCTTCGCAGAATATCAATCAGACGGTTACACCAACACCAGTAACAGTTTCTCCTCCGTCTACCGTTGCCAGTAAAGGTCATGATACAGAGCAGTTAAGTTTTACTGAGCTGGCATTGGAATCTAATGAGCCAATGACGGAATCTATGCCAATCGCATCTCAAGCGACGTCAGGTAGTTCAGTAACGACGTTGACCCGGCCTGCTATTCAACCAGCATCCGGCAAAAGTAAGACAGTACAAAATAATGATGTTGTGGATACCTCAGCAATGCCACCTAAGGCAGATCGAGGGGTTCAGCAGGATATTCTGAACTGGACAGTTACTGACACCTCATTGGCACCGGTGAGTACTACCAGCAGTGCTGATTTATATAAGTCAGCGCCAAAGCTTTCGTCTTCCGGTAGTAATAAAGCCTCGGTTGATTTTATTAAGAATACTGTACGTCAGGCTTTGGTATTTAGTCCTGAAATTCGTAATGCTGAAGCATCATCAACGGCATCCAGATATGACATTGATGAAATTAAAGGAAAGCGCTGGCCTCAAGTGAAAGTGGGTGCTAACTCGCCAATATCCAATTTTGGTGGGGGGAAAAGCGTTAATAACTCAACGGATGTCAGTGATACCAGTGGTTCGGTTTCTATGACTACCACGGTTTATGATTTTGGTAAAACCAGTAGCGGTATTCAGAGCGCAGAAGAAACCTCTAAGGCATCGCTGGAATTGGAAAAGCTGACCCGTAATCAGATCGCTTTCCAGACTATATCCGGTTTACTGGAACTGGATAAATATCAGAAAGATATCAAAGTTGCCAAGTTGTATCAGAGCCGAATGTCCGATCTGGTAAAAATGCTGTCGCAAATTACTGAAACGGATAAGGGCCGGGGAAGCGAATTGGTTCAGGCGCGTTCCAAACTGCTACAGGCTCAAACTAACGTTCAGCAGTTGGAAAGCAAATGGCGGGAAACCCAAATCAAAATGACCCGACTGGTTGGTCATGAAGTGGAGGTACCGGAAAACCTGAAGTGGGAAGGTTCCGATCTGTCTACTCAAACCATATTGACTGCGTTGGATCACCATCCGCAGATCCTTAAGGCGAAGGCAGAAGTGCAGGCCAGTTTGCACAAAGCTGATGCTATCAAGTCATCCAGCTATCCAAATATCAACTGGGTGGTATCTAAAAGCAGCGCCAAGGATATTAACGGTGATGAGCAAGCCTGGTATACCGGAGTAAACGTTGAGTGGGATCTGTTTACTGGTGGTTCAGCGTCGGCATCACAGCAGGCTGCCGTTCAACGGGCTCAGGCGACCCAAATGCAGTTTGAAACCACGGTGCTGGAGCTAAAGTACAAGATTCGCAGCATGATCCAGACCAAGGATTCCTCATTCGAACGGGCACAAGAGTATCGTAATTTATCAGCCGATACTGACAGGGTAAGAACCATGTTCTATGAGCAGTGGTATTACCTGGGTAAGCGTTCATTGCTGGATGTTCTTACTGCGGAAAACGATCATTTCAACAACCAAATTTCAGCCATTAACAATCAGTATGACGGTTATACCGCAAATGTCAGCATTATGTCGGAGTCATCTATGCTACTGAATTGGTTAGGAATGCCGGTTTATTAATCCGCTATTAAATCCAGAGCATAGCAGTCGTTATTGTATCAATAACGATTGTTATGCTGCATAGCGCCGCTCAGGGTTGTTGTAATGGACTACAGTGGTAATTTTCATGGAGGATTTGCAGTGAAAAAGGATGTACCCATTTGCCATCACTGTGATGAAAGCAGTGGAATAAAAAAGCATGGTATTACTGCGGCGGGGTTTCAACGTTATTTTTGTATGTTGTGTAAACGGTCGTTTCAAACGGGCTACACCTATAAAGGGCGAGAACAACACATTGCCGGGCAGATTGAAAGACTGTTGCTTGATGGTTTAACCCCTGAACAAATTAGTGAAGAAATTCAGGTTGAATTTAATACCGTAAAACAACACGTTAAGAAATTATCACTCCTGGCAGATTGATTAGTATTTTATTGATTTATATGAATTATTATTAAGGCCACTATTCGCGTAGTGGCTTTTTTTATAGGTGTTTGTTCCTGCCATTATTCCCCTTTTAATCACCATATATAGTAATTTCGTGGTCAATTATCCATTAATTGTGTTGTTTTTTTTATAGCGATCGTGTTGTTATTATTTATTAGCGTTACTATTTTCACTGGATTTATTTTATTAATCTGTTCGCTTTGTCGCTTGTTTTCTTATTGATGGATAGGACTGTTTTATATTGTTTATTTCAAATGTGGGGATTTAAATAGACACCTTTTGTTCAATAAATGGTCCTTTTGTTGTTTTTTATAAGATTGGCTATTTTAAATGTTAATGTAACAGATGTTATTATTTTTTATTGCACTGTTTTTTATGTTTTCAATTGGGTTGTTTATTTATATTTAATTGATAAATAACTCATGGTCATAAGATTTTTGTCTTGTTGTTTTGTTTGTTCAATCATTTGATTGTAAAGAGTATTTAAGTTTTCTATCTGTGTTGTTTTTAAATTGCGTTGCTTTTTAAAATATTCTATTAAACTATCATTGGTTTACGTGTTGATTTTATCTTGATTAAGTGGATTTTTTTATTCAAATAATAATATGAATATTTATTGATTATATGAAATTCATTTGTTTTTTTTATTCAATATAACCTTTAAATAAAACTGCTCAGAATTGCCCATTCAGATTTCCTGCCTGAAAAACACACCAGCAAAAGAATAAAGAACTGAAATATGTTTTATAAAAAAATCATTCGATCGCGCAATGTGTTGCAGGTGGGGTAATATAACGCGTGAATGTGTGTTATTTGTGCAGACTTAATGTGTGGATTTTGTTTTAGTGTTTAGCGCGGAACGCGAGAGACTTTCAGGAAATATGTAAGGATAAAGGAGTTATTCTAGTATGAATACGAATGCCAGTTTATTGGTAAACACAGGAAGCGGCCCTTCTCAGGTAGTATCCCTCAACTCAGGTAAGCCCATCAAGATTAAGATTCAGCCGGGCAATAAATACCTTCTCAAGAATCAAGATGATAACTATGCGCCAGAGAACGTAACTCTGCAGCGTAATGGTGACGATCTGTACGTGATTCTGGAAGGGGATTCAGCTCCTGCAATCGTTATTGAGGATTACTATGTATCCGGCGATAACACGCCGTTACTGGGTATGGCAGAGGATGGCCAGGTTTATGCCTATGTAATCACGGATGGTTCGGGTTTGGGTGATGGCTACCTGTTTAACGACGGTAGCTTTGCACCCGCTGCCCTTGGCGGAATGCCAATGGGTGACGGTACTTATCTGTTTGAAAATACAGAAAGCAATGACTTTGGACTACTGGCTTTATGGCCTTGGTTTCTGGGCGCAGCCGTTATCGGTGGTATTGTCGGCAATGCCATTTACGAGCACAACAAAGATGATGGTTCCTCCCCGGCACCAACCCCGGCTTCTGTACCAACGCTGAGCGGCGCAACGGATGCGACCGGCGATATTACAGGGCCAATTTCTTATGGCTCCTCCACGGATGAAACTAAACCAACCCTTTTTGGTACCGGTGACGCAGGTAACACCATTACCATTTACGACAATGGCAAAGCCATTGGTTCTGCCGTTGTTGGTGCGGATGGTAACTGGAGTTTCACACCAGAAACCGCGTTAAGTGAAGGTTCTCATAAAATTACCATCACCCAGACCAATCCTGAGGGCCAAACCAGCAGCGAGTCTGACGATTTTACTTTTATCGTTGATACCGTAGCGCCGAACAAGCCAATGTTTGAAGCGCTGGATGATGTGGGCGCCATTCAGGGCCCAATCGCCAACGGTGCAACTACCGATGACGCCCGTCCTGAATTCACTGGCAAAGGCGAAGCGGGTAGCACCATCACGATTTATATCGATGGCAAAGAAGCGGGTAAAACCACCATTGGTTCAGATGGCACCTGGAGCTGGACACCAACTGAAGATCTGGCAGATGGTCACTATCAGGTTACCGTAACGGAAACCGACACCGCCGGTAATACCAGCGCAACCTCTCCAACCTTTGATTTTAATGTCGACACCACTGCACCAGATAAGCCACCGCGCATGGAAGCCTACGATGATGTGGGTGATAAAACCGGGCTTATTGAAAACGGTGATATTACCGATGATGCTCAACCTGAGCTGAAAGGCTGGGGTGAAGCCGGTAACACCGTTATTATTTATGATAATGGCAATGAAATTGGGCGTGCCACCATTGGTGACGACGGTACCTGGAGCTTTACGCCAGAAACGGCATTAAGTGAAGGCAGCCACAGCATTACTTATACCCAAACGGACAAAGCCGGTAACGTCAGTGAACCTTCTGACTCCCGCGATTTCACCGTTGATACTTCAGGCGTTAATGCGCCAGATTCTATCACCATCATGGATAACACCGGCGACATTACCGGTCCAATCAAATCTGGTGATAAGACGGATGAAACAACACCAGAATTCTCTGGTAAAGGCACTCCGGGCGGCATCATCACCATTTATGACAATGATGAGCCTATCGGCAGCGTAGTGATTGATGAAGATGGCACCTGGAGCCTGATCCCGGATGTTGCTCTGGAAGAGGGTAGTCACAGTATTACTACCACTGAAACCAGCAAATCCGGTAACGAAAGTGAGCCTTCCGCACCAATCGATTTTGTGGTGGATACGACCCCTCCTGCTAAACCTGAAATTGGTGGCGTGATCGATAACACCGGAGATAAGACCGGCCCAATCACCTCTGGTGAACCAACGGATGAAAAACAGCCGGAGTTCAGCGGTGAAGGCGAACCGGGCAGCACCATTGTTATCAAAGACAAAGATGGCGAAATCATCGGTAGCTCTATCGTCGACGAAGATGGCAACTGGACCGTGAAGCCAGAGCAGCCGCTGGAAGAAGGTTCTAACGAACTGGTGATCGTGGAGATCGACGAAGCGGGCAACGAAAGTGATCCATCCGATCCGTTTGAAGTGGTGGTGGATACCACACCTCCAGCCAAACCAGAAATCGGTGGTGTGACGGATAACACCGGAGATAAGACCGGCCCTATCACCTCCGGTGAACCAACGGATGAAAAACAGCCGGAGTTCAGCGGCGAAGGCGAACCGGGCAGCACCATCGTTATCAAAGACAAAGATGGTGAAATCATCGGTAGTTCCATTGTTGATGAAGACGGCAACTGGACCGTGAAGCCAGAGCAACCGCTGGAAGAAGGTTCTAACGAACTGGTGATCGTAGAAATCGACGAAGCCGGTAACGAAAGTGACCCGTCCGATCCGTTTGAAGTGGTGGTGGATACGACCCCTCCTGCTAAACCTGAAATTGGTGGCGTGATCGATAACACCGGAGATAAGACCGGCCCAATCACCTCTGGTGAACCAACGGATGAAAAACAGCCGGAGTTCAGCGGTGAAGGCGAACCGGGCAGCACCATTGTTATCAAAGACAAAGATGGCGAAATCATCGGTAGCTCTATCGTCGACGAAGATGGCAACTGGACCGTGAAGCCAGAGCAGCCGCTGGAAGAAGGTTCTAACGAACTGGTGATCGTTGAGATCGACGAAGCGGGCAACGAAAGTGATCCATCCGATCCGTTTGAAGTGGTGGTGGATACGACCCCTCCAGCCAAACCAGAAATCGGTGGTGTCATCGATAACACCGGTGATAAGACCGGCCCAATCACCTCTGGTGAACCAACGGATGAAAAACAGCCGGAGTTCAACGGTGAAGGCGAACCGGGCAGCACCATCGTTATCAAAGACAAAGATGGCGAAATCATCGGTAGCTCTATCGTTGATGAAGACGGCAACTGGACAGTAAAACCAGACCAGCCGTTGGAAGAAGGTTCTAACGAACTGGTGATCGTAGAAATCGACACTGCGGGCAACGAAAGTGATCCATCTGACGTGTTTGACGTGGTGGTGGATACCATTGCACCAGAAAAACCAACCATTGGTGGCGTAACGGATAACACCGGTAGCATCACTGGCCCAATTAATTCAGGCGACGTGACTGATGAAACCCGTCCTGAATTCAATGGTAAAGGTGAACCTGGCAGCACTATCACTATCAAAGATGCAGAAACTGGCGAAGTGCTGGGAACTGCAACCGTTGATGAAGATGGCAACTGGACCGTTCAGCCAGAAACCGACCTGGGTGAAGGCAATCATAGCCTGGTGGTTACTGAAACTGACAAAGCGGGTAACGAAAGTGAGCCGTCCGATCCAATCGAGTTTGAAGTGGATACCACTGCGCCAGCTAAGCCGGAGCTAGGTGGTGTATACGATAACGAAGGTGATATCACCGGTATGATTAAACCGGGTGATGAAACCGACGATAAGACCCCAACCTTCACCGGTGAAGGCGAGCCGGGTAACACTATTACCGTTAAGGACGGCGATAAGGTTATTGGTACCGCTATCGTTGATGAAAACGGTGCCTGGACTTATACCCCTGAAACTGAGCTGGGTGATGGACCGCACAGCATTACTGTGACCGAAACCGATAAAGCGGGTAACGAAAGCGATCCGTCTGACAGCTTTGATTTTGTGGTGGACACTACACCTCCAGACGCAAAAGATCTGTCTATTACTGGTGTAATGGATAACTACGGTGAAATTACCGGTAATATCACCAATGGTGGTGCTACCGACGACAGCCGCCCGGTTATCAGCGGTACCGGTACCGCTGGCGATACCATCATCCTGTATGTGAACGATGGCACCGGCAACCATGAAATTGGTCGCGGTACTGTGGGTTCTGACGGCAAGTGGAGCATTCAACCAGAAGCGCCATTACTGCCGGGCAGCAACCAGTTCACTGCGGTTGAAATGGATACTGCAGGCAACAAAACTGATCCAAGTAATCAGTACACCGTGACGCTGGACGTTTCCCGTCCAAGCGAGCCGGTAATTGTTAACGTGCTGGATAACGCGGGTGATATTGTGGGTCCATTGCAGAAAGGCGATGTGACTGATGATAACCAACCAACCATCACCGGTACTGCTGAAGCAGGCTACACCATCCGTATTTATGATGGTGCTACCCTGTTAGGTACAGCGACGGCTGACAGCAAAGGCGTCTGGACATTTATTCCGGATACCGTACTGGCTGACGGCAAGCACAATATCACAGCGACTGCCACCAGTCCGGTTGGTCAAACCAGCGATAAGACCGGTATCTTCAACTTTGAAGTGGATACCAAAGCGCCAGATGCAGTTGAAAATCTGGTGGTGAGCGATAACGTTGGTGATTATCAGGATCCACTGAAAGATGGTGATACCACTGATGACAACACCCCAACCTTCAGCGGTAAAGCGGAAGCGGGCAGCACGGTAACTATCTATGCGGATGGTAAAGTGCTGGGTACAGCTAAAGTTGATGGCGAAGGTAAGTGGACGTTTACACCAGACTCCAAACTGGAAGATGGTACTTATAACTTCACCACCACCGTGACCGACAAAGCGGGTAACATCAATCCGGATGGCCCGGGCCTGTCCCTGACGGTTGATACCTCAACCGATCCGGTCAGCATTACTGCATTGATCGATGATGTAGGTACCGTGACCGGCAATATCACTGCCAATGGTGTGACTGACGATACCAAACCGGAAATTACCGGTGAAGGTAAGCCAGGGGCGACCATCAAGGTCTATGACGGTACAACCCTGCTGGGTGAAACCACGGTGAAAGCCAACGGTAGCTGGAGCTTCACGCCATCCACTGAACTGAAAGAAGGTGCTCACAGCATTACGGTCACTATGACTGATAAAGCGGGCAACCTGACTGGTCCAACGGCGGCGTTTGACTTCACTGTTGATACCACTGCACCAACAGTACCAACTATTGAGTTTGCAGACGATGACGTGGGTAGCAAACAAGGTTTGTTAACCAGCGGCAGCATGACCGATGACTCCACGCCAACCCTGAAAGGTACGGCAGAGAAAGGCAGCCTGGTCACCATTTATGACAATGGTCAGTTCCTGGGCACCGCAACAGCCGATGAGACTACCGGCGAGTGGAGCTTCACGCCATCGACCCCAATCAGTGAAGGCGAGCACAAGTTCCATGTGACCGCGACTGATGCTGCGGGTAACGTGAGTGATCCTTCTACAGACTTCCTGTTGACGACCGACTATACCGGTCCGGATGCAGCTAATCTGAAGATCACCGGCGTGGCTGATAACTACGGTGAAATTACCGGCAATATCGAAAACGGTAAAGCCACCGATGACAGCCGTCCAACCATTCAGGGTACCGGTACTGCTGGCGATACCATCATTGTGTACGCAGAAGATGCCACCGGTAAGCATGAAATCGGTAGCACCACTGTCGGTTCTGACGGTAAGTGGAGCCTGCAACCTGAAGCGCCATTACTGCCGGGTGAGAACAAGTTCACTGCGGTAGAAATCGATCCAGTGGGTAACTTCACCGATCCAAGCGCTGAGTACGTCATCACGCTGGATATGTCACGTCCAACCGAGCCAGTAATTGTTAACGTGCTGGATAACGAAGGTTCAGTGACCGGTCCATTACAAAAAGGTGATGTGACGGATGATACCAAACCGGTTATCACAGGTACCTCCGAAGCAGGTTATCTGGTACGCATCTATGACGGTGCAACGCTGATTGGTTCCACCACCGCTGATAGCAAAGGCGTCTGGACATTTACTCCAGATACCGCGCTGGCGGACGGTAAACACAACATCACCGCAACGGCGACCAGCCCGCTGGGACAAACCAGTAACCCAACCGGTATCTTCAACTTTGAAGTCGATACCAAGGCTCCGGACTCGGTTGAAAACCTGCAAGTGTTCGATAACGTGGGTGACAAGCAGGGTTACATTCTGGATGGTGATACCACCGATGACGCTACGCCAACCTTTAGTGGTAAAGCAGAACCGGGCAGTACGGTCACTATCTATGATAACGGTAATGCCATTGGTACTGCCAAAGTCGATAGTGAAGGTAACTGGTCATATACGCCGGACAGCAACCTGCCGGACGGTGAGCATATCTTTACCACTTCTGTCACCGATAAAGCCGGTAATATCAATACCGATGGCCCATCGCTGACTATTACTATCGATACCAGCGGTGTTGAAGTTAGCATTAGCGCGTTGGTTGATAACGTCGGCGATATTACCGGCAATATCACACCAAACGGCGTGACTGACGATACTAAACCGGAAATCACCGGTGAAGGTAAAGCGGGCAGCACCATCACTATTTATGATGGCTCAACCAAACTGGGTGAAACCACGGTGAAAGCCGATGGTACCTGGAGCTTTACGCCAGAAACTGCGCTGAAAGAAGGCTCACACAGCATCACTGTCATTGCTCAGGATAAAGCGGGTAATACCAGCGATCGCTCTTCTGCGTTTGAATTCACCGTAGATACCACTGCACCAACGGTACCAACTATTGAGTTTGCAGACGATGATGTGGGTAGTAAACAAGGGTTGTTAACCAGCGGCAGTATGACCGATGACTCTACGCCAACCCTGAAAGGTACAGCAGAGAAAGGCAGCCTGGTCACCATTTATGACAATGGTCAGTTCCTGGGCACTGCAACTGCTGATGAAACTACCGGCGAGTGGAGCTTCACGCCATCTACCCCAATCAGTGAAGGCGAGCACAAGTTCCATGTGACCGCGACTGATGCCGCGGGTAACGTGAGTGATCCTTCTACAGACTTCCTGTTGACGACCGACTATACCGGTCCGGATGCAGCTAATCTGAAGATCACCGGCGTGGAAGATAATTACGGTCTGGTGACCGGAAATATCGAAAACGGTAAAGCCACCGATGACAGCCGTCCAACCATTCACGGTACCGGTACTGCTGGCGATACCATCATCGTGTACGCAGAAGATGCGACAGGTAAACATGAAATCGGCAGCACCACTGTTGGCGCTGACGGTAAGTGGAGCCTGGAACCAACTGCGCCATTACTGCCGGGTGAGAACAAGTTCACTGCGGTAGAAATTGACCCGGTAGGTAACTTCACCGATCCAAGCGCTGAGTACGTCATCACGCTGGATATGTCACGTCCAACTGAGCCAGTGATTGTAAACATTCTGGATAATGAAGGTTCAGTGACCGGTCCATTACAAAAAGGTGATGTGACTGACGACACCAAACCAGTTATTACCGGTACCTCTGAAGCAGGCTATCTGGTTCGTATTTACGACAACGGTAAAGAAATTGGTTCTGTCACTGCGAATGACAAAGGCGTCTGGACGTTTGAGCCATCAACAGCATTAGCTGAAGGTAAGCACAACATCACCGCAACGGCGACCAGTCCGCTGGGACAAGTCAGTGAACCAACCGGTATCTTCAACTTTGAAGTGGATACCAAGGCACCGAACTCGGTTGAAAACCTGCAAATCTACGATAACGTGGGTGATAAACAGGGTTACATCCTGGATGGTGATACCACCGATGACGCTACGCCAACCTTCAGCGGCAAAGCGGAAGCAGGCAGCACGGTTACTATCTATGACAACGGTAATGCCATTGGTTCTGCCAAGGCAGACAGTAACGGTAACTGGTCATTTACTCCGGACAGCAATCTGCCGGACGGTGAGCATATCTTCACTTCTTCCGTGACAGATAAAGCGGGTAACGTCAGCACGGATAACCCATCTCTGACTATCACTATTGATACCAGCGGTGTTGAAGTTAGTATTAGTGCATTGGTTGATAACGTCGGCGATATTACCGACAATATCACACCAAACGGCGTGACCGACGATACTAAACCGGAAATTACCGGTGAAGGTAAAGCGGGCAGCACCATCACTATTTATGATGGTTCTGTAAAACTGGGTGAAACCACGGTGAAAGCCGACGGTACCTGGAGCTTTACGCCAGAAACTGCGCTGAAAGAAGGCTCTCACAGCATTACCGTGATTGCTAAAGATAAAGCGGGTAATACCAGCGATCGCACCTCTGCGTTTGAATTCACTGTGGATACTACCGCACCAACCAGGCCAACTATTGACTGGGCTGACGATGATGTGGGCAGTAAAAAGGGTGAGTTACTCACGGGTAGCATGACTGATGACTCTACACCAACTCTGCACGGTACTGCTGAAGCAAACAGCACTGTGACCATTTACGATAATAAACAGTATCTGGGTACAGCGATCACCGACAGCGAAGGTAAGTGGAGCTATACGCCATCCACCCCAATTGAGGAAGGTGCGCATAACTTCCATGTGACGGCAACGGATAAGGCGGGTAACGTTAGTACTCCTTCAGCCGATTTCGTGCTGACTACTGACTATACTGCACCAAATGCTGATGCACTGAAAATCACCGGTGTTGAAGATAACTTTGGTTTAGTCACCGGTAATATCGAAGCCGGTAAAGTGACTGACGATCAGCGTCCAACTATCCACGGTACCGGTACTGCCGGTGACACCATTGTGGTTTCTGTGAAAGATGCACAGGGTGAGCGTGAGTTGGGTACTGCCATTGTTAAAGACGACGGCACCTGGAGCCTGCGTCCGGATACTATTCTGAACAGCGGTAATAATGAGTTTACTGCGGTGGAATACGACCCGGTAGGCAACAACGTTGGTCCAAGCAACAGTTATGACATCAACGTATCTGTGACTCCACCACAGCCGCCAACCATTGTTAACATCGTTGACAATGAAGGTCCGTACACCGGCCCGTTACAGAAAGGCGATGTGATTGATGATAACCAGCCAGTCATCACCGGTACTGCGGTGCCAAATGGTAAAGTCACCATCTATAACAACGGTAAAGTGCTGGGTACTGCTGACGTTGATAACGAAGGTAACTGGACATTTATTCCAGAGCCACCGCTGGCTGACGGTAAGTACAATATTACTGCTGATGCGACCAACACTATCGGTCAGGTGAGTAACCCAACCGGTATCTGGAACTTTGAAGTGGATACCACGCCTCCGGATGCCATCAAAGATCTGGTTATTCTGGATAACGTGGGCCAGGTACAGGATCCGCTGACCGACGGTATGACTACCGATGATGATACGCCAACCTTCAGCGGTACTGCTGAATCGGCAGGCAGTCTGGTCACCATCTACGACGACGGCGTAGCCATTGGCTCCGTGGTTGCCGGTGAAGGCGGCAAGTGGTCCTACACCCCAAGCACTCCGCTGGATAATGGTGATTATAAGTTTAGCACCACGGTAACCGATAAAGCAGGTAACACCGGCGATCACAGCCCGGTCGTTAACATCACCATTGATACCACTAACGTACCGGTATCACTGGACAAGATTGTTGATGACTACGGTAACGAAGGCAACCTGCCGGAAAATATCAGCAAAGGTGGCGTGACCAACGACACCCAGCCTGAGTTTATCGGTCGCGGTAAGCCGGACAGCACTATCTCTATCTTTAACGGTAGCGAGAAGCTGGGCGAAACCACGGTGAAAGCTGATGGTAGCTGGACCTTTACACCTTCCACGCCGTTGCCGGAAGGCACCTACAACATCGTTGTTTACCAGAAAGATCCGGCGGGTAATGATGCAGATACCGGTGCAGCATGGCAGTTCACGGTAGATACCACCCCACCAGCCAAGCCAACCATTGAGTGGGCGGAAGATGATGTGGGCGATGTCACCGCACCTCTGTATAACAACGGCGCTACCGATGACCAGACGCCAACCCTGCACGGTAAAGCCGAGCCGGGCAGCATCGTTAAGATTTATCTGGACGGTAATGTCTATCTGGGTGATGCCAAGATGGAAAGCGACGGTAGCTGGAGCTTTACACCGACCACGCAAATTCCTGAAGGTCAGCATCAGTTCCATGTCACGGCTACCGATGCAGCCGGTAACGTCAGTGAACCTTCAGACAACTTCAATCTGGAAGTGGATATCACTCCTCCGGATGCGGATGCGCTGAAGATCACCGGTGTGGAAGATAACTACGGCTCTGTCACCGGTAATATCGAAGCCGGTAAAGACACCGACGACCAGCGTCCAACCATTCACGGTACCGGTACTGCCGGTGACAAGATTGTGGTGACGGTAAAAGATGCACAGGGCGAGCGTACCCTGGGTACCGCCATTGTTAAAGACGACGGCACCTGGAGCCTGCGTCCGGAGACGGTGCTGAACAGCGGTAACAATGAGTTTACTGCTACAGAATACGATCCGGTCGGCAACAAGGTTGGCCCAAGCAATGCCTATGATGTGAACGTGTCGGTGACACCGCCACAGCCGCCAACCATTGTTAATATCGTTGATAATGAAGGCCCGTACACCGGCCCGTTACAGAAAGGCGATGTGATTGATGATAACCAGCCAGTCATCACCGGTACTGCGGTGGCGAACGGTAAAGTGACCATCTATAACAACGGTAAAGTATTGGGTACGGCGGACGTTGACAGCAAAGGTAACTGGACATTTATTCCGGAGCCACCGCTGGCTGACGGCAAGTACAACATTACGGCGGATGCCACCAACACTATTGGTCAGGTCAGTAGTCCAACCGGTATCTGGAACTTTGAAGTGGATACCACGCCTCCGGCCGCCATCGACGACCTGTTGATCCTGGATAACGTAGGTAAGGTACAGGATCCACTGACCGACGGCATGACCACCGATGACGACACGCCAACCTTCAGCGGCACCGCTGAATCGGCAGGTTGTCTGGTGACCATCTATAACGACGGCGTAGCCATTGGCTCCGTGGTTGCCGGTGAAGACGGTAAGTGGTCCTACACCCCAAGTACACCGCTGGATGATGGCGACTATAAGTTTAGCACCACGGTAAGGGATAAAGCGGGTAACACCGGCGATCACAGCCCGGTTGTTAACATCACCATCGATACCAAAGAAGTGCCGGTATCACTGGACAAGATTGTTGATGACTACGGTAACGAAGGCAATCTGCCGGAAAACATCAGCAAAGGTGGCGTGACCAACGACACCCAGCCTGAGTTTATCGGTCGCGGTAAGCCGGACAGCACTATCTCTATCTTTAACGGTAGTGAGAAACTGGGTGAAACCACGGTGAAAGCCGACGGTAGCTGGAGCTTTACGCCATCCACACCACTGCCGGAAGGTACCTACAATATTGTTGTCTACCAGAAAGACCCGGCAGGTAACGAAGATGATACCGGTACCGCATGGCAGTTTACGGTAGATACCACCCCACCAGCCAAGCCAACCATTGACTGGGCAGAAGACGATGTGGGCGATGTCACCGATCCGCTGTATAACAACGGCGCCACCGATGACCAGACGCCAACCCTGCACGGTAAAGCCGAGCCGGGCAGCATCGTTAAAGTCTATGTGGATGGTGGCTATCTGGGTACCGCCAAGATGGAAAGCGATGGTAACTGGACCTTCACGCCAAGCACTCAGTTGCCGGAAGGTCAGCATTACTTCCATGTCACGGCCACCGATGCAGCCGGTAACACCAGTCTGCCTTCAGACAACTTCAATCTGGAAGTGGATATCACCCCTCCGGATGCGGATGCGCTGAAGATCACCGGTGTGGAAGATAACTTCGGTTCAGTCACCGGTAATATCGAGTCCGGTAAAGTGACCGATGATACCCGTCCGACCATTCACGGTACCGGTACTGCCGGTGACAAGATTGTGGTGACGGTGAAAGATGCGCTGGGTGAGCGTACGCTGGGTACTGCCATTGTTCAGGAAGATGGCACCTGGAGCCTGCGTCCGGAAGGTGTTCTGAGCAGCGGTAACAATGAGTTTACTGCGACAGAATATGACCCGGTAGGCAACAAAGTTGGCCCAAGCAATGCCTATGAGGTAACGGTCTCTACTACACCACCGCAACAACCAACTATCGAACGTGTAGTTGATAACGAAGGTGATGGTAAAACATCGTTTACCGGCGCACTGCAAAAAGGTGACCTGACCGATGACAGCACACCAACTATTGAGGGTACTGCTGAGCCGCACACCACGGTAACCATCTATAACAATGGTCAGGAAATTGGTACGGCGATCACCGATGAAAACGGTAAGTGGACGTTTACACCAGAAAGCGCACTGCCGGACGGTAAGTACAACATTACCGCCGATGCCACCAACGCTATCGGTCAAACCAGTGAGAAGACTGGTATCTGGAACTTTGAAATTGATACCAAAGCACCGGATGCCGTGAAGAACCTGGAGATCATTGATAACGAGGGTGCTGTCACCGGACCATTGAAAAATGGCGATACCACCGATGACTCAACGCCAACCTTCAACGGTACGGCAGAGTCTGAAGGTTGTCTGGTTATCGTTTATGACGATGGCAAGGTAATTGGTTCTGTGGTTGCTGGTGAAAACGGCAAGTGGTCTTATACCCCGTCTTCATTACCGGATGGTAGCTATAAGTTCACCACCACGGTAACCGACCCGGCGGGTAATACCAGTGAGCACAGCCCGGTAGTAAACATCATCATCGATACTTCAAAAGTAGAGGTGAAGATTGAATACCTGTACGACGATCAGGGCACGATCACCGGTAAGATCGCTGAAGGCGGCTTCACCGACGATACTCGTCCGGATATTCACGGTACCGGTAAAGCGGGCAGCACTATTGTCATCTATGACGGTGAAAATGAGCTGGGCAGAACTACCGTGAAAACGGATGGTACCTGGACTTATACACCGGGTAGTGATTTAGGACAGGGCAAACACGCTATCAGCGTAGAAGCTATCGATAAGGCGGGTAACACCTCCGATCGTACTGCTGCGTTTGAGTTCAGTGTTGATACTGTTCCTCCTGGCCGTCCGACCATTGACTGGGCTGACGATGACGTGGGCACGGTGACCGATCCGTTATATCACGGCAGCAAAACCGATGACCCAACGCCAACCCTGCATGGCACCGCCGATAAGGGCAGTATCGTCCATGTCTATATGGATAATGATACCTACTTAGGTACGGCGAAGATGGATAACACTGCCGGTACCTGGAGCTTCACGCCGTCTTCTAACCTGGAAGAAGGTAGCCATACCTTCTACGTGATTGCAAAAGATACTGCGGGTAACGAAAGTAACCGCTCCACCAACTTTACGCTGGAACTGGATCTGACGCCGCCGGATATTACCAAGCTGAAGATCACCGAAGTTATCGACAATGTCGGTGTTACCATTGGTGATGTAGGCGACGGTAATTTCACCGATGACAGCCGTCCAACCATTAAGGGTACCGGTACTGCCGGCGACACCATCTATGTTTATGTCTCCTATGAAGGAGGCAAAGAAACACTGGTGGGAACCGCAACCGTTGACACCAATGGCAACTGGAGTCTGCGTCCGGATGAAGCCCATGCACTGTTGGAAGGTAACAACGTTCTGACCGCGAAAGAGCGCGATCCGGTAGGTAACGAAGTGGGACCAAATGGCTCGTACACCATTATTCTGGACGGTACGCCAATTACCCCACCAGTACTGGAAAGAGTTCTGGATGATGTGGGTACAGTGACAGCCGATCTGAAGAGCGGTGACTCTACCGATGATACCCAACCGGTATTTGAAGGTAAGGCAGCGGCCAACAGCATCGTTAAGATGTATGACGGTACCACTCTGCTGGGTAGTGCGAAGGCCGATGCTTCCGGTAACTGGAGCCTGACGCCGGATCAGCCAATGAAGAACGGTGAAAGTTATAATCTGACCTTTACTGCGACTTCAACCATTGGTCAGGTGAGTGAACCTACCAGTCCGGCATTTGTGCTGAACATCGATACCACAGCACCAGCGCCGGTGGAAAACCTGCTGATTACCGATAACGTCGGCGATTATCAGGGTCCGTTGAAAAATGGTGATACCACCGATGACGCAACGCCAACCTTCGAAGGTAAGGCTGAGCCGGGTAGCGTGGTAACCATCTACAATGATGGCGTAGCGATTGGCTCGGCTAAAGTGGGCGATAACGGAACCTGGGCATTTACACCAGAGACCGATTTACCGGATGGTAAATACAAGTTCACTACCACCGTTACCGACAAAGCCGGCAACATGGGCGATGCAACTCCGGTAGTCAATATCACCATTGATACCAGTACTCTGAGCGTCAAGATTGACAAGTTGATTGATGATGTGGGTGCGGTAACAGGCGATATTCAGGCCAATGGCTTTACTGACGATCTGCGTCCGGAAATCGTGGGTACCGTCAGCAAACCTGGCAGCACCGTAACGGTTTACATCGATGGTGTGGATCAGGGTACCGCAACGGTTGATGCTGATGGCAATTGGAGCTATACGCCAACCACCGATCTGGGTCAGGGTGAGCATAAGGTAACGGTTATTGCCAAAGATCCATCTGGCAATGTCACCGATATGAGTCCGGAATTTATCTTCACTATCGATAATATTCCACCGGCTCTGCCAACCATTGAGAAAGCCGTGGATAACGTCGGCGATATCACTGGCGATATGAAGTCTGGTGCGTTTACTGATGACAGCACGCCAACGCTGGAAGGTACAGCAGAGAAAGGCAGTACTGTTACTGTTTACGATAAAAACACCGGCTTGCCGATCGGTAGCGTAGTCGCCAACGATCAAGGTCAGTGGAGCTACGAATTACCAGAGCAGGCTGATGGTCGTCACGACTACTATGTCATTGCCTCTGATAAAGCGGGCAACACCAGTCAGCCAACCCCTGACTTTACGTTGAATATCGATACGCAAGGTCCGGTAGGCGATAACCTGAAGTTGCTTCATGTCATTGATAACGTAGGTAACATTACCGGTGAACTGACTTCCGGCAGTGGTACAGACGATAGTCGTCCTGAGCTGAAAGGTACGGCTAACGAAGTGGGTAACACCATTATCATCTATGCAACGGATGAAAGTGGCGTCACTCGCGAAGTGGGTCGCACTACGGTAGACGTGAATCGTGAATGGTCTCATGAGTTAGTGAATGCGCTGGCTGACGGTAGCTACAAGCTGAAAGTTGTTGAGATGGATGCAGCCGGTAACAAGACTGCGCCAACACCAGACTTTGAGCTGCTTATCGACACCACGATCCCGACGGCCATAGCGACCATCAATAATATGACCGATGACGTGGGACCGATTACCGGTAACCTGCCAACCGACTCTTATACTGATGACAGCACGCCTCGCCTGAACGGTTCTATTGCCGGAACGTTGGGTGCTAACGATAAGGTGACGATTTACGAGAAAGCGACTAATGGTGTACTGACCGAGATCGGTACTGCCACCATGCTTGACAGTAACCGTTGGCAGTTCGACATTCCACCGGGAACATTAGTGGGTGGTAACAAGCACACTTATGTTGCTGCAGTGACTAACAAAGTCGGTACATCCAGTACGCCATCGTCTGACTTTGTGATGACCAGCGTTGTGGAAATCAACAGTGATACCACGCTGGATACCACACCGGTTATCAGTGGTCGTATTCCGTACGCGCTGGAGTCTGGTTCATAAATGACAGTGACCGTTAACGGTAAGACCTACAGCTCCTTAACCGGCGCAGTCGTAGTGGATGCGGTTAACCTGACCTGGTATGTGCAGATCCCTGACAGCGATGCACTGGCAGTGAAGACCTATGATGTTGACGCACGCATTATCAGTGAGCTGGGCGGTACTACCGATAAGACCAGCGGTGAACTGACAATTGCCCCAACGCCACCAGTAATTATCGAAGTTGACGGTGTTGACGGTAACAACAAAGGTACTTCCTACACCATGAACAACCAGGGTGGGTGGCAGCTGTTCACCAACCAGGCTGTACTGGATAGTAGTGCGACCGATAACAGTACCATTGGTCAGTTTGATAAGACTATTCTGACGCCTAACACCGGTGGTGCAGGTAACGGGTCTGGCAGTATGAACATGGTGCAGAACTCCACGTTCGTTGACTTTAACCGTGATGGTTATATGGATATTCTGGGTATTGATAGCCGTTATTCCAACGGTCAGCAGATGTTCATTAACAACGGTGATGGTACCTATACCGCTAAACAGATGGCTGATAGTTACGCCCCTGGTGATGACCTGGCTAACACCTATAGCTGGTTCGGTGGTATTGCCGCTATCGACCTGATGGGTGATGGTTATGTTGACGTCATTATTGGTGACCAGACACCAAACGATGCTAACGCAACGGGTGGTTATAACTCACAAATCGTTCTGAACAACGGTGGTGTGTTTATTAAAGATGACTGGTACACCGATTCTCGTTCAAACGGTGGCAAGAACACTGGTAACGCCACGTTTGGTCAGGAACTGTCAGGTGTCGACCTGGATAACAACGGTACAATTGACGTTGTATTCCACGAAAGGGCTGGTAGTAACAAGCTGGGTGCGGCAGATGGTAGCGGTACAACTAACAGTAGTAATAACCGTTTAGTTGTGGCGAAGAACGACGGAGACGGCAAACTGTGGACTTCACAGATGGTTACTGATGTCTTCCGCGACAATGGTGCTACTCCGAACCTTGCTAACGAACCGTCTATGACCTGGGCCGATTTCAACGGTGATGGTTATATGGACTTGTTCCTTGGCTCGGTAATGGGTAACTCGACAACATCTGTTAACAATACTATCTACTTTAACGATGGTAAGGGTAATCTGAGCTCAACCAACCCTACTGGCATTGGTACTTCTACTGGAACCTATCAGTTTAATGACAAGGTAATGGGTGGTGCTTCTGTAGCGGTGGACTGGAACGGCGACGGTAAGATGGACATCATCGAAGCGCCGCAAATTGGTGATGGAACGTCAAACTCCAGCCAGGTGTCCGGTACCGTTAATATGTACACCAATACTACGTCTGGTAGCTCGGTAAGCTTTGGTACTACCTATATGCAGGTGGACTCTAGCAACAACGGTAAGTTTGTTGCCAATGAATCTGCCGGCACGGTGTTCAAAGGCGGTATCGGCTCTACTGGTACCGTAGCAGGTAACCCAATTACCGGTATGATCAGTGTCGATCTGGACTACGATGGTGTGAAAGATCTGCTGGTCTTCACCTCGAAAGGTCAGACTACCTATGTCCATAACGATAACAAGGTTGCTCACGGAACCAGTCTGCATCTGCGCATTGTGGATGCTCAGGGCCTAACCATCTTCTACGGCAACACCGTACAGTTGGTTGACTCAAGCGGTAAGGTTGTAGCGACCCAGATAATCAACCCGCAGTCCGGTGGACAGACCAACGACAGTTCCAGCGTGGTGGACTTCTACGGCCTGAATCCAAACGAAACCTATAGCGTTGTGCTGTTACGCAATGTAATGGGCGTTTCTCAGGATGTGGGGGGTATTGCTCAGGTTGGTACTAACGTGATTGAGAACGTTAACCTGGGTTGGGCCAACATCAAGGCTGGCGCATCTAACGAAGCGCTAATCCTGACTGCTGAGTCCGGCACTAACTCTGCCGACACACTGAGTAGTGGCATTGTAGGTACCGGCTATAACGATACCTTTATCGCCACTCAGGGCACCAAAACCTATGAAGGTGGTGGTGGTACTACCGAAATGTCCAACTATAAGACCTGGACAGATACTGGTGGTATGGACATCGTTGACTTCAAACTGGCAGGAAGCACAGCTCTGAACATCAATATGATGAATAAGAGCTCGCAATTCACCGGCTGGAACTATGTCACGCTGAAAAACATTGAAGGCCTTGCTGGCGGTGCTGGTAATGACACCTTCACTGATGACGCAGGTGACAACGTGTTTGAAGGTCGCGGCGGCAACGACACCTTTAACTTGCTTAACGGTGGTCGTGACACCCTGCTGTATAAACCACAAGTAGGTTCTAACGGTGATAACCGTGGCGGCAACGGCACTGACGTGGTGAACGGCTTTACGCTGGGCGCCTGGGAAGCAACGCCGGATGCTGACCGTATCGACGTTAGCGAAATGCTGGTGGGTTATACCTTCGGTGGCGGTGCCAAGTGGATCAACGGCGTGGCAACCATGGAGTCAGGCGAAACCATCGGCGAATACCTGAAGGTGGTGATTTCTGGTAGCGATACCCTGATCTACATTGACCGTGATGGTAATGGAGGTGCTTACGGCTCCGAACTGTTACTAACGCTGAAAGATGTACAGACCGATCTGATAACGCTACTGGCTAACCATCAGTTAGAAGTGGATAACAGCGACACCGTCGGTATGTCTGCGACGACCAGCGAATTCCAGGCTCTTACGCAAATGTTTACTGCGGGTAACGACATTCTGTTCGGTACTGAGCAGGAAGACGTTCTGCTGGGCGGTCTGGGCAACGACACCTTTATCAATATCGGTAAAGGGGATCAGGTATCCGGTGGTGACGGTAACGACATCATCAAGATTATCTCTACAGACTTCGCTTCCATTTCCGGTGATGAGGGAATCGACACCCTGATCCTGGATACCACTGGCGAACTGTTAGACCTGAGTGCGTTGAAAGACAAGCTGAGCTCAGTGGAGATCTTCGATATGGGTAATGGTAACAACACCATGAACGTATCGCTGGAAGATGTCCTGCGCCTGGGATCAGAAGAACTGGCAATTAACAGTGGTAACAAAGCGATCGTGGTTAATGGTGAAGCTGGCAGTACCCTGCAGTTAGACGGTACTGACGGTCAGTGGACCATGTCGCAAAGCAATTACCAGTATCAAGGCAACACCTATAACGTCTGGACTTCAGGTACCTCAGGTATCGAAGTACTGGTCGAGAATACGGTGAACCCGGTCATCCTGTAATGGCTTAACCGAAGGACTGCCGTAAGGCAGTCCTTTCGGGACACTGCTTAATTTACCAATAACTGAATAACCCAGGAGTAAACATGTTTAGGGAAAACAAGAGGTCTGAAGTGAATAAGCTGACAACGCTATTACGCGTATCTGCTGCGAGTGTGGTGCCTGCATTACTGGCGTTTAACGTCATGGCTAACGCCAACGATGTTATGGAAATCAGCTCAACGGAAGAAGCCGCTACTGCTGCTGCACCGGTAGTACTGACTCATACCGGCACTCAGTACGTACCGGTAGCCAGAGTGAGTGAGAATCTGGCGCAGGTCGTGTTCTACCGTACAACGGGTGGTGCAGACGTAGGTGTATCTAACGTTTACATCGACCGTGAATTTCAGGGCGCATTAAGAAACGGTGAGTTCACCGTATTCTGCGTGGAGCCTGGCAAACACATTATCGAAGCCTACGCGGACGATGCACCGAACTACGGCGGTAAAGAAACGCCAAAATCGATTGCTCGTTTAAATGGTGGCAAGACTTACTTTATCGAAGCCAGTCAGGTACCGGGCGCGGGCACACCAATCGCAGTGACCCGTAGTCAGGCGGAAAGCAAACTGTTTGGCTATAAAGGTGGTGCGACCATTAACCGCGCTTCCGCAGTACGCGCCTGTGACTACGTGGGTGGTTCACAGTTAGGTAACGTACTGTTCAGCTTCGCCGGTAAAAAAGTATCGGATATCGAAGCAGGCGGCGTGGAAATCGTACAAAACATGGCAAACCACATCAACGGATTACCAAACGTAACCCGCGTAAATCTGGTTGGTCATGCAGACCCGGTAGGTAATGCCACCTTTAACCAGAAGCTGTCAGTACAACGTGCAGAAACCGTGAAGAAAATGCTGGTCTCCTACGGCGTATCACCATCAGTACTGTTCACCAGCGGTCAGGGCGCCAACAACCCAACGGTTGATTGCACCGGCCTGCCAAACAACGAACGCAACTTCTGTAACCGAGCTAACCGCCGCGTCGACACCATGATCCAAACCGACGCAGGTTATTAATAGTAATAAAGCAAACCAAACCGGTTTGGTATCTGAATTTGTACCAACCGGTTTGATAGTTAAAAAGAAATAGTTTCAACGTTAGTAAAACGAATGGTCTTGAATTTTGAAGTTATCAAAGCCAATCGGAGGGAGAGATTGCCGTTGGGGTCGACTTGGCGCAAGCCAACGAAGCGCCCCTAGGGAATCCAGGCCCGACGCCCACAAGGGCTAAGAACAACCGGTCTTCCGGCCGAATATAAAGGCGATATAAGCACATTGCCTTTACGGCCGGAATATCCAAAAAAGCCGAATGGTTTTGAATTTTGAACTAACCAAAGCCAATCGGAGGGAGAGGCCGCCGTTGGGGTCGACTTGGCGTAAGCCAACGAAGTGCCCCTAGGCGGACTAGGCCCGACGCCCACAAGGGCTAAGTACAGCGGTCTTCCGGCCGAATATAAAGGCGATATAAGCACATTACCTTTACGGCCGGAATATCCACAAAAGCTAATTTAATAATTTAAAACAACACATTAACCCAATGATACGGCCAGCAGATTCCAGCGAGTCTGCTACCCATATCAACAGATAAAAGTAACAACAACAGGAATAACCAAAACTATGAGTCAGGATTTCGCCCCCGCAACGGACGCTCAACAAGACAGTTTGCTCTGGTCCGTTCAGTGGCTGGCCGCATACTACAATAAACCGGCCAGCGCAGCGGTATTGTATGCCGGGCTGCCTAAAGAGCCGAAACTCACCTCCCAGCTTGCCCTGCGCATGCTGGACCAGATAGGTATGGGCGTTGCCTGGGTGGAGCGGGATTTAGATCAGCTATTCTCCTATCTGTTCCCGGTGGTGCTAACTCGCAAAGACGGCAGCCACTGCATCGTCACCGAACGCAGCAGCGGCAAGGGTGCCGGTTCATCTTACCGCGTGATCCTGCCGGAAAACGGCGGTGAAGTGACGCTGTCGGCCCGCGCGCTGGAAGAGATGTACTCCGGTTACGCCCTGTTGTGTAACCCCAAGCCGAAACTGGATGAACGCAGCAACGACTGTCTGCCGGAGCCAAATAAAGAAGGTCACTGGCTGTTTTCTACTCTGTGGCGCTACCGCCACTATTTTGCCAGTGCGGCAATGGCGGCACTGCTGGCTAACATCCTGACACTGGCCTCCACCTTCTTCACCATGAACGTGTATGACCGGGTGGTGCCAACCCAGGCTTATGTCACCTTATGGTCACTGGGTATTGGCGTGTTCATCGCCATCATCTTCGAGTTTGTCTCCCGGTTAGTCAGGGCTCACCTGTTTGATATTGCGGGTAAAAAAGCCGACTTACTATTGGGTACCATGCTGTTCAGACAGGTACTGGGGATCCGCATGGAGAGCAAACCGCAGTCCTCCGGGGCTTTTGCTAACCAGCTGCGTGAATTTGAATCGGTGCGTGATTTCGTCACCTCGGCAACCCTGTCGACCCTGTCGGATCTGCCGTTCTGTGCCCTGTTTCTGTTCATTATCTATCTGGAAGACCAACTGCTGGTAGAAGCGAAGATTAAACCGTCCGATGTGGCATTCCTGCATCCCGGTCTGAAGGCTACCGTCAAAATTACCGCTTATGACTACGCCATTTACGGTGGATTAAGCGGTACGCTGGAACATATCAGTGCCGATACCCTGAAAGATGAAGACAAGATGCGTCAGGGTCGTGGTGATACAACCTACTACCGGGTGTTAGTACGTACGGACAAAGCGGCGTTAACCGCTAAAGACAAGGTGTTCCCGATTATGCCGGGCATGATAGCCACGGTAGAAATCAGAACGGGGGAGAAAACCATACTGGATTACATCCTGAAACCAGTCTTGAAAGCCAGAGAAGCGTTCCGGGAGCGTTAATAAATATATGAAGATGAAACAACTGGCCCTGCTGACATTATCTTTGTCCGTAACGGTGACAACCGCCATGTCAGCACAGGTGGACGATAAATTATTGCAGGCGTTACAGCCGGGGCGTCGTGCAGGTGCGGTAAATCAGCCCCCTCCACCGGCGGTAAAACCGAAAGCGGTTGCCATGCCTGTGGCACAGACTGAACCGGTGATTATCACGCCAACACCGGTTTCTGCAACGGCTGCCCGTGAGGTGACTCCGGCGATTATTGTGCCACCACCCGCACCGGTATCTACGGTAGGTCGCGATGGTAATCGTTGGTCTGTGACAGAGAAACCAACAACCAACCAACAAGGTTGGGTAGAGGAAGCCCCGATCCAGTCCAGGCCGGAACCCGTACGTCAGCCAACAGTATCTATAGCTAAATCAGATCATGATGATCGAGCTGATGGACATTGAATCTGCGGATACCATGCCCGAAGCTGCTACCAGTAGCGCACCTGTTGCTATCGCAGAACCGCAACCGGTCAGAACCGCACAAAATCCGGCACCGATTGTCCCAATAGTCACTGCACCGATCGCTACGGTAGGGCGTGATGGTAAAAGTTGGGTGGTAAAAGACAGTTCATCTCAACAGGTTAAACCATCAACAGCAGTGGTGTCAGCGTCAGATAATGATGCGCTGGAGTTTACCGCTATTGATGCAGCGGATAACAAAGTAGAAACCATCGCCAATACCACACCAGTTCAGGTAACGGAGCCTGAACCAAAGCGTAATGCACGGAACCCTGCGCCTATCGCAGCCAGTCAGCCGTCCAGTGTTAAAACTACGGTGGCAACGGCCAGCAGTCATGATACGGAGCAACTTGCCTTTAGCGATCTGGCATCGGATAGCGAACCGATGACGGTATCCACGCCGGTGAAACCGGATGAAAGCAAACAGGCGACGTTACTGGCAGATACCCGGCCGCTGGTTCAGCCAGCAGCAGCTAATAATAGCGACTTTACTAAAACAGATGACAAGGTTCAGCAGGATATTCTGAACTGGGTGGTTACGGATACTTCACTGACCCCACCAGATAATAGTCAAAATACGGGTATTACGGTGAAATCCTCCGGTTACGCAACTAAGCCACCGGTGGCTGGCAAGGGTATTCCCTCTATTGAGTTTGTGAAAACCACCGTGCGTCAGGCATTGAACTTCAGCCCGGAAATTCGTAATGCCCAGGCTGCATTTACCGCCGCTAAATATGATGTGGATGAAATCAAAGGTACCCGCTGGCCGCAGGTAAAAGTAGGCGCTAACTCGCCTGTTTCTAACTTTGGTAGCGGTACCCGCAACAATAACTCTTCCGATGTGAGTGATACCAGTGGTTCAGTCTCGGTAACCACAACGGTGTTTGATTTTGGCAAAACTGGCAGCGGTATTCAGAGTGCGGAAGAACTGTCTAAGTCATCGTTACAGGCGGTGAAGTTAACCCGTAACCAGATTGCCTATCAGACCATTGAGGGCCTGTTAACGTTGGATAAGTTTCAAAAAGACATCAAAGTGGCAAAGGCTTACGAAAAGCGAATGTCGGATCTGGTGAATATGCTGTCACAAATTACCCAGACCGACAAAGGCCGCGGCAGCGAACTGGTACAGGCCCGCGCCAAACTATTGCAAGCCCAGACTAACGTGCAGCAGCTGGAAAGCAGCTGGCGCGATACCCAGATTAAGATGACCCGTCTGCTGGGGCGTGAAGCTCAGTTGCCAGAAAATCTGGCGTGGGATGAGTCTAATATCAGTTCGGGCAGCATTTTAGCCTCGCTGGATAACCATCCACAAATCCAACGGGCGAAAGCGGAAGTTCAGGCCAGCCTGCATAAAGCGGATGCCATCAAATCCTCTGCTTATCCTAATATCAATTGGGTGGTGTCAAAAAGCACCGCCAAAGACACCTACGGTGACGAACAATCCTGGTATACGGGCATCAATGTGGAGTGGGATCTGTTTACCGGTGGTTCAGCGTCAGCATCTCAGGCTGCAGCAGTACAACGTGCACAGGCCACCCAGATGCAGTTTGAAACCACAGTATTGGAACTGAAATACAAAATCCGCAGCATGATCCAGGTGCGTGATTCCGCTTTTGAAAGGGCGAAAGAGTATCGGGCACTGTCGTCGGAAACCGATCGGGTCAGAACCATGTTCTATGAGCAGTGGTACTACCTGGGTAAGCGCTCACTGCTAGATGTGCTTACCGCAGAGAACGACCACTTTAATAACCAGATTTCAGCCATCAATAATGAGTTCGATGGTTATACCGCCAACATCAACATCATGGCGGAGTCCGCCATGTTATTGGGTTGGTTGAATATGCCGGTTTACTGAACGGCCAAACTCGTGCAGTTCGTGTAGATGTAGCCGGGTTTAAATCAATAAAAGTTATTTATATCAATGTATTACAAGGAGGTATCTTATGTTGGCCAGTTTGGAGCAGAGTATGAATATTAACTTAAAAAGAACAACACCCATATGCCATTACTGTGGCAGAGGTGATTGTACCAAGAGGCATGGAACCGGTAGAACGGGTCTTCAACGTTATTACTGTATGAATTGCCGTAGAACTTTTCAGACCACTTATGTGTATAAGGGCAAAGAACAGAATATAGCTGCTCAAATAGAACGTTTGTGGGCACAAAATCACACCCCGGAGCAGATAAGTTTTGAAATGCAGGTCCGTTTAGCAACAGTGCAGGCTCATATCAAGTTACTGGAGGGTATCTGACAAATAAATTTTCACTAAAATATCTTTATCTTATTAATTATATTGAAAAAAGAGCAGCCGGGTGGTTGCTCTTTTTACGTTTAAGTAGACAGTGATTCTGTCACAACGCTTTTCTTACACCCTGGTCATATTGTTCGGCCTGTTCGGGTATTCAGGTCAGTTGTTATCGGTTTGAGAGCGTAAGATAAGCATTGTTAGCCGTTACCCCAAAACACCACTCCCTATTTTATAGCGTAGTATCATTGCTCAATATCAATAAATGGTGAGCACAAGAATCCCCCCTTTCAGCACCTTTAAAAGCCCTTGCAGCCCCACAATGAGAGGTGTAAGAGTTCATATCGAACGTTACTATCTTTTTTTGAAAGGCCTTTCAGTAACGCATTCGAAGTGTGATTTATACCGTGATGTTATTTTCAAAACATTAACGTGTTGTTGCTATTTATGTTTGTCTAATTAAGTGGTAATGGTTTTTGTTTTCTTTATTTTATCCATATAAAATAAAGAATTATATTTAATTTGATAATTTTTATTATAAATAATCTAACTATTCATTTTTGAACAAATGTTAATTAACTTGTTGTTATTTTATTTTATTTTATTTTATTTTATTTTATTTTATTTTAATTAAATATTTATGTTGCTTTTTTGTTATTTTTATTTTAATTTAATTACGTTGTTAATTTTAATTAAAGTGTTTTTTTGTGATTCTGTATTTATTATTTTCTTTATCTAATTCTGTGTCTTTAATATTGGTATGGTAGTCTACTTGTTGGGTTAGTTAATGTGTGCGAATTAAAATATCTACTTGATTTTTATTATTTTTATGTTTTGATGTGCGGATTGAAATTAGAACTTGTTTGAAATATATCTAATATGTGTTTGCGAATTAAATTACTATGTGTAATTATTGCGTCTGTAAATAGTTACCCTGATTTGTAATTTATTGATTTTTGTTTATATATCATTGTTTTTAAATGATTTATTTTTTGTTGTCTGATTTTTTGTTTACTTTAAGGTGTTGTTATCATTATTAATAACAACACCTTAAAAATGTGTATTGCGTCAATTGATTTATTAGAAATTATTACATTATGTCTTTTTTTCTTTATTTTGGTTTCAGTTTGTCTGCCATTCATACACATTTTGGAATTTATTGCCAAAATCTCAAAAATTAACAGAACATAACTTCTATATTAATCATATTGCAGATCATTAGATCGCATATATTTTGCGATCTGGGTTAATATGTTGCATAAGTCGAATATTGTTTCACCTGTCAAAGGTGTTGTGTTCGCTTTTTGAGAAGGTTCGGTTAAGGGTAATAAATATGCCTGGCTGAGTGCTTCTTTTGGGAATAGTTATAAGGATAAAGGAGTTATTCTAGTATGAATACGAATGCCAGTTTATTGGTTAATTCAGGAAGTGGCGCCTCTCAAGTGGTTGCTGTTAGTTCAGGCAAGCCCATCAAAATAAAAATCCAACCGGGTAATAAGTATCTCCTAAAGAATAAAGATGACAACTATGCGCCAGAGAACGTAACTCTGCAGCGCAATGGTGACGATCTGTACGTTATTCTGGAAGGGGATTCAGCTCCCGCAATCGTTATTGAAGATTACTATGTATCCGGCGATAACACGCCGTTACTGGGTATGGCAGAGGATGGCCAGGTTTACGCCTATGTAATCACCGATGGTTCGGCTTTGGGCGATGGCTACCTGTTTAACGATGGTAGCTTTGCACCTGCTGCTCTTGGTGGTATGCCAATGGGTGACGGTGCTTATCTGTTTGAAAATACCGAAAACAATGACTTTGGACTGCTGGCTTTATGGCCATGGTTCCTGGGTGCAGCCGTTATCGGTGGTATTGTCGGTAATGCCATTTATGAGCATAACAAAGACGATGGCTCTTCTCCGGGACCAACTCCGGCTTCTGTACCAACGCTGAGCGGCGCAACGGATGCGACCGGCGATATTACCGGACCAATCTCTTACGGTTCAACCACCGATGAAACCAAACCGACTATTTTCGGTACTGGTGACGCGGGTAACATCATTACTATTTACGATAACGGCAAAGTCATTGGTTCTGCCGTTGTTGGCGCGGATGGTAACTGGAGCTTTACACCAGAGACGGCGTTAAGCGAAGGTGCTCATAAAATCATCATCACGCAAACTAATCCTGAAGGTCAGATCAGCAGCCCGTCTGATGACTTTATTTTCGTTGTTGATACCGTAGCGCCAAACAAACCAATGTTTGAAGCGCTGGATGATGTGGGAGCGATCCAAGGCCCAATCGCCAACGGTGCAACCACCGATGATGCTCGCCCTGAATTCACCGGCAAAGGTGAAACCGGTAGCACCATCACGATTTATATCGATGGCAAAGAAGCAGGTAAAACTACTGTTGGTTCCGATGGCACCTGGAGCTGGACGCCAACCGCCGATCTGGCAGATGGTCACTATCAGGTTACCGTAACGGAAACCGACACCGCCGGTAATACCAGCGAAACCTCTCCAACCTTTGATTTTAACGTTGATACTACTGCGCCAGAAAAACCAACCATTGGCGGCGTAACGGATAACACTGGCAGCATCACTGGCCCAATTAATTCAGGCGACGTAACCGATGAAACTCGTCCGGAGTTCAGCGGTGAAGGCGAACCGGGCAGCACCATTACTCTGAAAGACGAAGACGGTAATGTACTGGGCACCGCAACCGTGGACGAAGACGGTAAGTGGACCGTTCAACCAGAACAGCCGTTAGGTGAAGGTGAACACAGTTTAGTGGTCACCGAAACCGATAAAGCGGGTAATGAAAGCGATCCGTCTGATCCAATCGACTTTGAAGTGGATACTACCGCACCGGCCAAACCGGAGTTAGGTAGTGTCATTGATAACGAAGGTGATATCACCGGCGCTATCAAACCGGGTGATGAAACTGACGATAAGACCCCAACCTTCACTGGTGAAGGCGAGCCGGGTAACACCATCACGGTTAAAGACGGCGAGAACGTTATTGGTACTGCTATCGTTGATGAAAACGGTGCATGGAGCTTCACACCAGAAGAAGATCTGGTTGATGGTCCGCACAGCATTACTGTGACCGAAACCGATAAAGCGGGTAATGAAAGCGATCCGTCTGATCCAATCGACTTTGAAGTGGATACTACCGCACCGGCCAAACCGGAGTTAGGTAGTGTCATTGATAACGAAGGTGATATCACCGGCGCTATCAAACCGGGTGATGAAACTGACGATAAGACCCCAACCTTCACTGGTGAAGGCGAGCCGGGTAACACCATCACGGTTAAAGACGGCGAGAACGTTATTGGTACTGCTATTGTTGATGAAAACGGTGCATGGAGCTTCACACCAGAAGAAGATCTGGTTGATGGTCCGCACAGCATTACTGTGACCGAAACCGATAAAGCGGGTAATGAAAGCGATCCGTCTGATCCAATCGACTTTGAAGTGGATACTACCGCACCGGCCAAACCGGAGTTAGGTAGTGTCATTGATAACGAAGGTGATATCACCGGCGCTATCAAACCGGGTGATGAAACTGACGATAAGACCCCAACCTTCACTGGTGAAGGCGAGCCGGGTAACACCATCACGGTTAAAGACGGCGAGAACGTTATTGGTACTGCTATCGTTGATGAAAACGGTGCATGGAGCTTCACACCAGAAGAAGATCTGGTTGATGGTCCGCACAGCATTACTGTGACCGAAACCGATAAAGCGGGTAATGAAAGCGATCCGTCTGATCCAATCGACTTTGAAGTGGATACTACCGCACCGGCCAAACCGGAGTTAGGTAGTGTCATTGATAACGAAGGTGATATCACCGGCGCTATCAAACCGGGTGATGAAACTGACGATAAGACCCCAACCTTCACTGGTGAAGGCGAGCCGGGTAACACCATCACGGTTAAAGACGGCGAGAACGTTATTGGTACTGCTATCGTTGATGAAAACGGTGCATGGAGCTTCACACCAGAAGAAGATCTGGTTGATGGTCCGCACAGCATTACTGTGACCGAAACCGATAAAGCGGGTAATGAAAGCGATCCGTCTGATCCAATCGACTTTGAAGTGGATACTACCGCACCGGCCAAACCGGAGTTAGGTAGTGTCATTGATAACGAAGGTGATATCACCGGCGCTATCAAACCGGGTGATGAAACTGACGATAAGACCCCAACCTTCACTGGTGAAGGCGAGCCGGGTAACACCATCACGGTTAAAGACGGCGAGAACGTTATTGGTACTGCTATCGTTGATGAAAACGGTGCATGGAGCTTCACACCAGAAGAAGATCTGGTTGATGGTCCGCACAGCATTACTGTGACCGAAACCGATAAAGCGGGTAACGAAAGCGATCCGTCTGACAGTTTCGATTTCGTGGTAGATACCACTCCACCAAATCCAGCCAACCTGTCTATCACTGGCGTGATGGATAACTACGGTGAAATCACTGGCAACATCACCAATGGTGGTGCTACCGATGACAGCCGTCCGGTTATCAGCGGTACAGGTACTACTGGCGATACCATCATCCTGTATGTGAACGATGGCACCGGCAACCATGAAATTGGTCGCGGCACTGTGGGTTCTGACGGTAAGTGGAGCATTCAGCCAGAAACCCCATTACTGCCGGGCAGCAACCAGTTTACAGCGGTTGAAATGGACCCGGCAGGCAACAAAACTGACCCAAGTAACCAATATACCGTGACGCTGGATGTTTCCCGTCCAAGTGAGCCGGTGATTGTTAACGTACTGGATAACGTGGGTGATATTGTGGGTCCATTGCAGAAAGGCGATGTGACTGATGACAATAAACCAACCATCACCGGTACTGCTGAAGCAGGCTACACCATTCGTATTTATGATGGCGCGACCCTGTTAGGTACAGCGACGGCTGACAGCAAAGGCGTCTGGACATTTATTCCGGATACTGCACTGGCTGACGGCAAACACAATATCACTGCGACTGCCACCAGTCCGGTTGGTCAAACCAGCGATAAGACCGGTATCTTCAACTTTGAAGTGGATACCAAAGCACCAGACGCGGTTGAAAATCTGGTGGTGACTGATAATGTTGGTGATTATCAGGGTCCTCTGAGCAACGGTGATACCACCGATGACAACACGCCAACCTTCAGCGGTAAAGCGGAACCGGGTAGCACCGTGACCATCTATGACGATGGTAAAGTGCTGGGTACGGCGAAAGTTGACGGTGAAGGTAAGTGGACGTTTACTCCTGACTCGGCACTGACTGATGGTGATCATAACTTCACCACCACCGTGACCGACAAAGCGGGTAACGTGAATCCAAATGGTCCGGGCCTGTCCCTGACGGTTGATACTTCAAACGATCCGGTCAGCATCACTGCGTTAATCGATGATGTGGGTACCGTGACCGGCAATATCACCGCCAATGGTGTGACTGACGATACTAAACCGGAAATTACCGGCGAAGGTAAGCCAGGCGCAACTATCAAGGTCTATGACGGCTCAACCCTGCTGGGTGAAACCACGGTGAAAGCCAACGGTAGCTGGAGCTTCACGCCATCCACCGAACTGAAAGAAGGTGCGCACAGCATTACGGTCACTATGACCGATAAAGCAGGCAACCTGACTGGCCCAACGGCGGCATTTGACTTCACTGTTGATACCACTGCGCCAAACACGCCAACCATTGATTCTGCATTTGATGATGTAGGTTCTAAGCAAGGTTCAATGGCCAGCGGTAGTTTCACCGATGACTCCACGCCAACCCTGAAAGGTAGCGCAGAGAAAGGCAGCATCGTAACCATTTATGACGGAAGCAACGTACTGGGCTCGGTCACTGCGGATAACATCACTGGTGAGTGGAGCTTTACGCCATCTACCCCAATCAGTGAAGGTGAGCACAAGTTCCATGTGACTGCGACTGATGCGGCGGGTAATACCAGCTCTCTATCTGCTGACTTTATCCTGACCACCGACTATACCGGTCCGGATGCAGCTAATCTGAAGATCACCGGTGTGGCTGATAACTACGGTGAAATCACCGGCAATATCGAAAACGGTAAAGCCACCGATGACAGCCGTCCAACCATTCAGGGTACCGGTACTGCTGGCGACACTATCATTGTGTACGCAGAAGATGCCACCGGCAACCATGTGATTGGTAGCACCACTGTCGGTTCTGACGGTAAGTGGAGCCTGCAACCTGAATCGCCATTACTGCCGGGTGAGAACAAATTCACTGCGGTAGAAATCGATCCGGTAGGTAACTTCACCGATCCAAGCGCTGAGTACGTAGTAACGCTGGATATGTCTCGTCCAACCGAACCAGTGATTGTGAACGTGCTGGATAACGTGGGTGAAATCACCGGTGCATTGCAAAAAGGCGATGTGACAGATGATACTAAACCAGTTATCACCGGTACTTCTGAAGCGGGCTATCTGGTACGCATCTATGACGGTGCAACACTGATTGGTTCCGCCACCGCTGATAGCAAAGGTGTATGGACGTTTGAGCCAACCACGGCACTGGCAGACGGTAAGCACAACATTACTGCGACTGCTACCAGCCCGCTGGGACAAACCAGTAACCCAACCGGTATCTTCAACTTTGAAGTCGATACCAAAGCGCCGAACTCCGTTGAAAACCTGCAGGTATTCGATAACGTGGGTGACAAGCAGGGTTACATTCTGGATGGTGATACCACCGATGACGCAACGCCAACCTTTAGCGGCAAAGCGGAACCGGGCAGCACGGTTACTATCTATGACAACGGTGATGCTATTGGCTCTGCGACAGTAGACAGCAACGGTAACTGGTCATTCACTCCAGACAGCAACCTGCCTGACGGTGAGCATACCTTTACCACAACCGTTACTGATAAGGCCGGTAACACCAACACTGATGGTCCATCTCTGACTATCACTATCGATACTACTGATGTTGTCGTTAGCATTAGTGCGCTAATCGATGATGTGGGTGCTAAACAGGGCAATATCGCACCAAACGGCGTGACCGACGATACTCAACCGGAAATCACCGGTGAAGGTAAAGCGGGCAGCACCGTGACTATCTATGATGGTTCAGTGAAACTGGGTGAAACCACGGTGAAAGCCGACGGCACCTGGAGCTTTACGCCATCCACCCCACTGAAAGAAGGCTCACACAGCATCACCGTGATTGCCAAAGATCAGGCGGGTAACACCAGCGATCGTACTTCTGCGTTCGAGTTCACCGTGGATACCACTGCGCCAAACCAGCCGACCATTGAGTCAGCTCAGGATGACGTGGGTAGCAAGCAGGGCACTCTGTACAACAACGATAAGACGGACGATTCCACACCAACCCTGACCGGTACTGCCGAGAAGGGCAGCGTGGTGAATATCTATGATAATGGCGCTCTGTTAGGTTCTGTCGTTGCTGATAGCACTACCGGCAAGTGGACCTTTACACCGTCAACACCTGTACCGGAAGGTGAGAACAAGTTCCATGTAACTGCCACCGATGCAGCAGGTAATACCAGCTCTCCATCAGCTGACTTTATTCTGACTACTGATTATACCCGTCCGGATCTGGACTCACTGAAGATCACTGAAGTGATTGATAACGTGGGTAAAGTCACCGGTAATATCGAGTCAGGTAAAGAAACCGATGACAACCGTCCAACCATTAAAGGGGAAGGTACGGCTGGCGACACCATCTTTGTCTACGTGAAAGACGATTTAGGCGATCGCCTGCTGGGCTCAACCACCGTGGGTGATGACGGCAAGTGGAGCCTGCGTCCGGATACCGTTCTGAACACCGGTAAGAACGAATTTACCGCTGTAGAAATGGATCCAGTGGGCAACCAGGTTGGCCCAAGTGCTGGCTATGAGATAGTGCTGGCCGGTAACCCGCCACAGCCACCAACCATCGACCGCGTGGAAGATAACGTCGGGCCGACCACCGGTGCGCTGCAAAAAGGTGACGTGACGGATGACGCCACGCCAACCCTGAAGGGTACTGCAGTGGCCAACGGCACGGTAACCATCTACAACAACGGTAACGTACTGGGTACCGCGAAAGTGGACGACAAGGGCAACTGGAGCTTTACGCCAGAGCCTGCGCTGAAAGACGGCACCTATAACATCACGGCGGACGCCACCAACACGGTTGGTCAGGTCAGTGATAAGACCGGTATCTTTGACTTTACAGTGGATACTACCCCTCCGGGTGCGGTAGAAAACCTGCTGATCAGCGATAACGAAGGGGCTTATCAGGGACCACTGAAAGACGGTGACGTGACCGATGACAGTACCCCGACCTTCAGCGGCAAAGCGGAAGCGGGCAGTACCGTATCGGTCTACAATGACGGCAACCTGTTGGGTACGGCGAAAGTCGGTAGTGACGGTAACTGGAGCTTCACCCCAAGTTCACCACTGCCGGATGGCGACTACAAGTTCACCACCACGGTAACCGACAAAGCGGGTAACACCGGCGATGCCACTCCGGTTGTGAACATTACGGTTGATACTTCAGGCGTTGAAGTTCGTCTGGATAAGCTGGTGGATAACGTTGGCGATATTACCGGTGATATCACACCGAACGGCGTGACCGATGATACGCGTCCGGAAATCGTGGGTACCGGTAAGCCGGGCAGCATCATCAAGATTTACGATGGCGCGACCCTGCTGGGCTCCACCACCGTGAATGCGGATAAGAGCTGGAGCTTCACCCCGACCACCGATTTAGGTCAGGGCAGCCACAGCATTACCGTGACGGCCACCGACCTGTCCGGCAACACCACCGATCCAACCTCGGCATTTGTGTTCACTATCGACACCGTGGCACCAACTCAACCAACTATTGAATCGGCGAAGGATGATGTGGGGGCTATCCAGGGCACGCTGACCAACGGCGCGGCCACCGATGACCCAACACCAACCCTGACCGGTAAGGCCGAGAAGGGCAGTATCGTTAAGGTATACGATGGCGGTGCGCTGTTAGGCTCTGTGGTAGCGGATGATATCACCGGCCAGTGGACCTTTACGCCAACCTCGCCATTAGTGGAAGGTGAGCATAAGTTCCATGTAACCTCAACGGATAAAGCCGGCAACGTGAGTCTGCCATCTGCTGACTTCGTGCTGACCATGGACTTTACTGGTCCGGATCCGGATGCGCTGAAGATCACCGAAGTGATCGACAACGTGGGTACCATCACCGGTAACGTGGAATCAGGTAAAGAGACCGATGACAACCGTCCGACCATTAAAGGGGAAGGTACGGCTGGCGACACCATCTTTGTTTATGTCAAAGACGATATGGGCGATCGCCTGCTGGGCTCAACCACTGTGGGTGGTGATGGCAAGTGGAGTCTGCGTCCTGACGTGGTGCTAAACACCGGTAAGAACGAACTGACAGCCGTGGAAATGGATCCAGTGGGCAACAAGGTCGGTCCAAGCGACGCCTATGAAATCCTGCTGGCCGGTAACCCGCCACAGCCACCAACCATCGACCGCGTGGAAGATAACGTCGGGCCGACCACCGGTGCACTGCAAAAAGGCGATGTGACCGATGACGCCACGCCAACCCTGAAGGGTACGGCGGTAGCCAACGGCACGGTAACCATCTACAACAACGGTAACGTACTGGGTACTGCCAAGGTGGATGACAAGGGTAACTGGAGCTTTACGCCAGAGCCTGCGCTGAAAGACGGCACCTATAACATCACGGCGGACGCCACCAACACGGTTGGTCAGGTCAGTGATAAGACCGGTATCTTTGACTTTACAGTGGATACTACCCCTCCGGGTGCGGTAGAAAACCTGCTGATCAGCGATAACGAAGGGGCTTATCAGGGACCACTGAAAGACGGTGACGTGACCGATGACAGTACCCCGACCTTCAGCGGCAAAGCGGAAGCGGGCAGTACCGTATCGGTCTACAATGACGGCAACCTGTTGGGTACGGCGAAAGTCGGTAGTGACGGTAACTGGAGCTTCACCCCAAGTTCACCACTGCCGGATGGCGACTACAAGTTCACCACCACGGTAACCGACAAAGCGGGTAACACCGGCGATGCCACTCCGGTTGTGAACATTACGGTTGATACTTCAGGCGTTGAAGTTCGTCTGGATAAGCTGGTGGATAACGTTGGCGATATTACCGGTGATATCACACCGAACGGCGTGACCGATGATACGCGTCCGGAAATCGTGGGTACCGGTAAGCCGGGCAGCATCATCAAGATTTACGATGGCGCGACCCTGCTGGGCTCCACCACCGTGAATGCGGATAAGAGCTGGAGCTTCACCCCGACCACCGATTTAGGTCAGGGCAGCCACAGCATTACCGTGACGGCCACCGACCTGTCCGGCAACACCACCGATCCAACCTCGGCATTTGTGTTCACTATCGACACCGTGGCACCAACTCAACCAACTATTGAATCGGCGAAGGATGATGTGGGGGCTATCCAGGGCACGCTGACCAACGGCGCGGCCACCGATGACCCAACACCAACCCTGACCGGTAAAGCCGAGAAGGGCAGCATCGTTAAAGTGTACGACGATGGCGCATTACTGGGCTCCGTGGTAGCAGATGATATCACCGGCCAGTGGACCTTTACGCAAACCTCACCATTAGTGGAAGGTGAGCATAAGTTCCATGTGACTTCAACGGATAAAGCGGGCAACGTGAGTCTGCCATCTGCTGACTTCGTGTTGAATATGGACTTTACCGGTCCGGATCCGGACAAGCTGAAGATCACCGGCGTGGACGACCAGGTGGGTACCATCACCGGTAACGTTGGCTCATGGTGATCCTACCGACGATAACCGTCCAACCATTCAGGGTGAAGGTACGGCTGGCGACACCATCTTTGTCTACGTGAAAGACGATATGGGCGATCGCCTGCTGGGCTCAACCACCGTGGGTGGTGATGGCAAGTGGGCCCTGCGTCCGGATACCGCTCTGTCCACCGGTAAGAACGAATTTACCGCCGTGGAATGGATCCAGTGGGCAACAAGGCCGGTCCAAGCGCTGGCTATGAAATCCTGCTGGCCGGTAACCCGCCACAGCCACCAACCATTGACCGCGTGGAAGATAACGTCGGGCCAACCACCGTGCACTGCAAAAAGGCGATGTGACCGATGACGCCACGCCAACCTGAAGGGTACGGCGGTGGCTAACGGCACGGTAACCATCTACAACAACGGTAACGTACTGGGTACGGCTAAAGTGGATGACAAGGGTAACTGGAGCTTTACGCCAGAGCCTGCACTGAAAGACGGCACCTATAACATCACGGCGAACGCCACCAACACGGTTGGCCAGGTCAGTGATAAGACCGGTATCTTTGACTTTACGGTCGATACTACACCTCCGGGTGCGGTAGAAAACCTGCTGATCAGCGATAACGAAGGGGCCTATCAGGGACCGCTGAAAGACGGTGATACCACCGATGACAGTACGCCAACCTTCAGCGGTAAAGCGGAAGCGGGCAGTACCGTATCGGTCTACAATGACGGTAACCTGTTGGGTACGGCGAAAGTCGGTAGTGACGGTAACTGGAGCTTCACCCCAAGTTCACCGCTGCCGGATGGCGACTACAAGTTCACCACCACGGTAACGGATAAGGCGGGTAACACCGGCGATGCCACTCCGGTTGTGAACATTACGGTTGATACTTCAGGCGTTGAAGTTCGTCTGGATAAGCTGGTGGATAACGTTGGCGATATTACCGGTGATATCACACCGAACGGCGTGACCGATGATACGCGTCCGGAAATCGTGGGTACCGGTAAGCCGGGCAGCATCATCAAGATTTACGATGGCGCGACCCTGCTGGGCTCCACCACCGTGAATGCGGATAAGAGCTGGAGCTTCACCCCGACCACCGATTTAGGTCAGCGGCAGCCACAGCATTACCGTGACGGCACCGACCGTACCTGTCCGGCAACACCACGATCCAACCTCGGCATTTGTGTTCACTATCGACACCGTGGCACCAACTCAACCAACTATTGAATCGGCGAAGGATGATGTGGGGGCTATCCAGGGCACGCTGACCAACGGCGCGGCCACCGATGACCCAACACCAACCCTGACCGGTAAAGCCGAGAAGGGCAGCATCGTTAAAGTGTACGACGATGGCGCATTACTGGGCTCCGTGGTAGCAGATGATATCACCGGCCAGTGGACCTTTACGCCAACCTCACCATTAGTGGAAGGTGAGCATAAGTTCCATGTGACTTCAACGGATAAAGCGGGCAACGTGAGTCTGCCATCTGCTGACTTCGTGTTGAATATGGACTTTACCGGTCCGGATCCGGACAAGCTGAAGATCACCGGCGTGGACGACCAGGTGGGTACCATCACCGGTAACGTTGCTCATGGTGATCCTACCGACGATAACCGTCCAACCATTCAGGGTGAAGGTACGGCTGGCGACACCATCTTGTCTACGTGAAGACGATATGGGCGATCGCCTGCTGGGCTCAACCACCGTGGGTGGTGATGGCAAGTGGGCCCTGCGTCCGGATACCGCTCTGTCCACCGGTAAGAACGAATTTACCGCCGTGGAAATGGATCCAGTGGGCAACAAGGCCGGTCCAAGCGCTGGCTATGAAATCCTGCTGGCCGGTAACCCGCCACAGCCACCAACCATTGACCGCGTGGAAGATAACGTCGGGCCAACCACCGGTGCACTGCAAAAGGCGATGTGACCGATGACGCCACGCCAACCCTGAAGGGTACGGCGGTGGCTAACGGCACGGTAACCATCTACAACAACGGTAACGTACTGGGTACGGCTAAAGTGGATGACAAGGGTAACTGGAGCTTTACGCCAGAGCCTGCACTGAAAGACGGCACCTATAACATCACGGCGAACGCCACCAACACGGTTGGCCAGGTCAGTGATAAGACCGGTATCTTTGACTTTACGGTCGATACTACACCTCCGGGTGCGGTAGAAAACCTGCTGATCAGCGATAACGAAGGGGCCTATCAGGGACCACTGAAAGACGGTGACGTGACCGATGACAGTACCCCGACCTTCAGCGGCAAAGCGGAAGCGGGCAGTACCGTATCGGTCTACAATGACGGCAACCTGTTGGGTACGGCGAAAGTCGGTAGTGACGGTAACTGGAGCTTCACCCCAAGTTCACCACTGCCGGATGGCGACTACAAGTTCACCACCACGGTAACCGACAAAGCGGGTAACACCGGCGATGCCACTCCGGTTGTGAACATTACGGTTGATACTTCAGGCGTTGAAGTTCGTCTGGATAAGCTGGTGGATAACGTTGGCGATATTACCGGTGATATCACACCGAACGGCGTGACCGATGATACGCGTCCGGAAATCGTGGGTACCGGTAAGCCGGGCAGCATCATCAAGATTTACGATGGCGCGACCCTGCTGGGCTCCACCACCGTGAATGCGGATAAGAGCTGGAGCTTCACCCCGACCACCGATTTAGGTCAGGGCAGCCACAGCATTACCGTGACGGCCACCGACCTGTCCGGCAACACCACCGATCCAACCTCGGCATTTGTGTTCACTATCGACACCGTGGCACCAACTCAACCAACTATTGAATCGGCGAAGGATGATGTGGGGGCTATCCAGGGCACGCTGACCAACGGCGCGGCCACCGATGATCCAACACCAACCCTGACCGGTAAGGCCGAGAAGGGCAGTATCGTTAAGGTATACGATGGCGGTGCGCTGTTAGGCTCTGTGGTAGCGGATGATATCACTGGCCAGTGGACCTTTACGCCAACCTCGCCATTAGTGGAAGGTGAGCATAAGTTCCATGTAACCTCAACGGATAAAGCCGGCAACGTGAGTCTGCCATCTGCTGACTTCGTGCTGACCATGGACTTTACTGGTCCGGATCCGGATGCGCTGAAGATCACCGAAGTGATCGACAACGTGGGTACCATCACCGGTAACGTGGAATCAGGTAAAGAGACCGATGACAACCGTCCGACCATTAAAGGGGAAGGTACGGCTGGCGACACCATCTTTGTTTATGTCAAAGACGATATGGGCGATCGCCTGCTGGGCTCAACCACTGTGGGTGGTGATGGCAAGTGGAGTCTGCGTCCTGACGTGGTGCTAAACACCGGTAAGAACGAACTGACAGCCGTGGAAATGGATCCAGTGGGCAACAAGGTCGGTCCAAGCGACGCCTATGAAATCCTGCTGGCCGGTAACCCGCCACAGCCACCAACCATCGACCGCGTGGAAGATAACGTCGGGCCGACCACCGGTGCACTGCAAAAAGGCGATGTGACCGATGACGCCACGCCAACCCTGAAGGGTACGGCGGTAGCCAACGGCACGGTAACCATCTACAACAACGGTAACGTACTGGGTACTGCCAAGGTGGATGACAAGGGTAACTGGAGCTTTACGCCAGAGCCTGCGCTGAAAGACGGCACCTATAACATCACGGCGGACGCCACCAACACGGTTGGTCAGGTCAGTGATAAGACCGGTATCTTTGACTTTACAGTGGATACTACCCCTCCGGGTGCGGTAGAAAACCTGCTGATCAGCGATAACGAAGGGGCTTATCAGGGACCACTGAAAGACGGTGACGTGACCGATGACAGTACCCCGACCTTCAGCGGCAAAGCGGAAGCGGGCAGTACCGTATCGGTCTACAATGACGGCAACCTGTTGGGTACGGCGAAAGTCGGTAGTGACGGTAACTGGAGCTTCACCCCAAGTTCACCACTGCCGGATGGCGACTACAAGTTCACCACCACGGTAACCGACAAAGCGGGTAACACCGGCGATGCCACTCCGGTTGTGAACATTACGGTTGATACTTCAGGCGTTGAAGTTCGTCTGGATAAGCTGGTGGATAACGTTGGCGATATTACCGGTGATATCACACCGAACGGCGTGACCGATGATACGCGTCCGGAAATCGTGGGTACCGGTAAGCCGGGCAGCATCATCAAGATTTACGATGGCGCGACCCTGCTGGGCTCCACCACCGTGAATGCGGATAAGAGCTGGAGCTTCACCCCGACCACCGATTTAGGTCAGGGCAGCCACAGCATTACCGTGACGGCCACCGACCTGTCCGGCAACACCACCGATCCAACCTCGGCATTTGTGTTCACTATCGACACCGTGGCACCAACTCAACCAACTATTGAATCGGCGAAGGATGATGTGGGGGCTATCCAGGGCACGCTGACCAACGGCGCGGCCACCGATGACCCAACACCAACCCTGACCGGTAAAGCCGAGAAGGGCAGCATCGTTAAAGTGTACGACGATGGCGCATTACTGGGCTCCGTGGTAGCAGATGATATCACCGGCCAGTGGACCTTTACGCCAACCTCACCATTAGTGGAAGGTGAGCATAAGTTCCATGTGACTTCAACGGATAAAGCGGGCAACGTGAGTCTGCCATCTGCTGACTTCGTGTTGAATATGGACTTTACCGGTCCGGATCCGGACAAGCTGAAGATCACCGGCGTGGACGACCAGGTGGGTACCATCACCGGTAACGTTGCTCATGGTGATCCTACCGACGATAACCGTCCAACCATTCAGGGTGAAGGTACGGCTGGCGACACCATCTTTGTCTACGTGAAAGACGATATGGGCGATCGCCTGCTGGGCTCAACCACCGTGGGTGGTGATGGCAAGTGGGCCCTGCGTCCGGATACCGCTCTGTCCACCGGTAAGAACGAATTTACCGCCGTGGAAATGGATCCAGTGGGCAACAAGGCCGGTCCAAGCGCTGGCTATGAAATCCTGCTGGCCGGTAACCCGCCACAGCCACCAACCATTGACCGCGTGGAAGATAACGTCGGGCCAACCACCGGTGCACTGCAAAAAGGCGATGTGACCGATGACGCCACGCCAACCCTGAAGGGTACGGCGGTGGCTAACGGCACGGTAACCATCTACAACAACGGTAACGTACTGGGTACGGCTAAAGTGGATGACAAGGGTAACTGGAGCTTTACGCCAGAGCCTGCACTGAAAGACGGCACCTATAACATCACGGCGAACGCCACCAACACGGTTGGCCAGGTCAGTGATAAGACCGGTATCTTTGACTTTACGGTCGATACTACACCTCCGGGTGCGGTAGAAAACCTGCTGATCAGCGATAACGAAGGGGCTTATCAGGGACCACTGAAAGACGGTGACGTGACCGATGACAGTACCCCGACCTTCAGCGGCAAAGCGGAAGCGGGCAGTACCGTATCGGTCTACAATGACGGCAACCTGTTGGGTACGGCGAAAGTCGGTAGTGACGGTAACTGGAGCTTCACCCCAAGTTCACCACTGCCGGATGGCGACTACAAGTTCACCACCACGGTAACCGACAAAGCGGGTAACACCGGCGATGCCACTCCGGTTGTGAACATTACGGTTGATACTTCAGGCGTTGAAGTTCGTCTGGATAAGCTGGTGGATAACGTTGGCGATATTACCGGTGATATCACACCGAACGGCGTGACCGATGATACGCGTCCGGAAATCGTGGGTACCGGTAAGCCGGGCAGCATCATCAAGATTTACGATGGCGCGACCCTGCTGGGCTCCACCACCGTGAATGCGGATAAGAGCTGGAGCTTCACCCCGACCACCGATTTGGGTCAGGGCAGCCACAGCATTACCGTGACGGCGACGGATCTGTCCGGCAACACCACCGATCCAACCTCGGCGTTTGTGTTCACTATTGATACCGTGGCACCGACTCAGCCAACCATCGAATCGGCCGAAGATGATGTGGGTTCTGTTCAGGGTACCCTGACTAACGGTATGGCAACGGATGACCCGACACCAACACTGACTGGTAAAGCCGAGAAGGGTAGCGTCGTTAAGGTGTACGACGGTTCAACGCTGTTAGGCTCTGTGGTTGCCGATGAAACCAGCGGCCAGTGGACCTTTACGCCAACCTCGCCATTAGTGGAAGGTGAGCATAAGTTCCATGTGACTTCAACGGATAAAGCGGGCAACGTGAGCCTGCCATCCGCTGACTTCGTGCTGGAAATGGACTTCACCGGTCCGGATATCGACAAGCTGAAGATCACCGGTGTGGACGATCAGGTTGGTAGCGTAACAGGTAACGTTGACAGCGGTGATTTCACCGATGACAGCCGTCCAACCATCAGCGGTACTGGTACTGCCGGTGACACGATTTATATTCACGTGTCGCACGAGTCAGGTGCTGATGTGTTGTTGGGTACCGCCAAGGTCAATGACCAGGGTACCTGGACCTTCCGTCCGGAGAATGCGCTGGCAGAAGGCAACAACAAGTTCACTGCTTACGAACGCGATCCGGTCGGCAACGAAGTTGGGCCAAGTAACGATTACACCGTGATTCTGGATGGCACTCCGATGGTTATTCCAACATTGGATAAAGTTATCGATGATGTCGGTACAATAACCGGCGAACTGAAGAGCGGCGATGTGACTGACGATACGAAACCAACCTTCGAAGGTTCGGCATCGGCAGGCAGCACCATTCATGTGTACGACGGCACAACACTGTTGGGTACGGCTAAGGCTGATGCCAGCGGTAAGTGGACGTTCGAACCACCAACGGCGCTGAAAGACGGTACGCACGACATTACCTTTACCGCTACTTCACCAATCGGTCAGGTGAGCGATCCAAGTGATGTGTTTGTTATTGAAGTGGATACCAAGGTACCAGCTCCGGTAGAAAGCCTGATGATTACCGATAACGTTGGCGATTATCAGGGTGAGCTGAAAGACGGCGATACCACTGATGATGCAACACCAACCTTCAGCGGTCAGGCAGAAGCGGGCAGTATTGTCACCATCTACAACGATGGCGTGGCGATTGGTTCGGCTAAAGTGACTGAAGGCGGCACCTGGACATTTACGCCAGAAGCTGATTTACCGGATGGTGACTACAAGTTCACTACCACAGTAACCGATAAAGCGGGTAATAAGGGCGATCCAACGCCGGTGGTCAATATCACTATTGATACCAGCACATTGACTGTCCAGATTGACAAGCTGATCGATGATGTGGGTGCAATAACCGGCGATATTCTGCCAAATGGTTTCACTGACGACCTGCGTCCGGAAATCGTGGGTATCGGCAGCAAGCCTGGCAGCATCGTTACTGTGTACATTGATGGTGTAAATCAGGGTACTACCACGGTGAAAGCTGACGGTAGCTGGAGCTATACGCCAGCCACTGACCTGGGTCAGGGCGAGCATAAAGTCACAGTTACGGCCAAAGATTCATCAGGTAACGTCACCGAAATGAGTCCGGAATTTATCTTCACTATCGATAATATTCCACCGACTCTGCCAACCATTGATAAAGCCGTAGATAACTTCGGCGATGTCACTGGTGATATGAACTCTGGTGCGTTTACCGATGACAATACACCAACCCTGCACGGTACTGGCGAGAAAGGCAGCTTAATCACCATCTATGATGAAAATGATAAAGCGCTGGGTAGCGTATTGGTTAACGATCAAGGCAAGTGGAGCTACGAGTTACCAGAGCAGGCTGAGGGTCGTCATGACTACTACGTGATTTCCTCTGATAAAGCGGGTAACGCCAGTGCACCATCTGCTGATTTCATTCTGAATATTGACCATACCCCACCAGTTGCAGCGGTGGAAATTGAAGGATACCACGATGATGTTGGCACCAATAAGGGGCTGATACTGGGTAGTGGAACCTTCACCGATGACACCTCTCCGATACTGAAAGGTACCTGGAGTGGCGATTTGGACAGTACAGATGTCATTCAGGTTTATCAGAATGGCGTACTGCTGGGTATCGCAATAGTCGATATGGCGAATCGTTCCTGGACATTTGCGGTAACCGGGTTGGTTAATGCAACCACCTATAACTTTACCGCGGTTGCGGTTGATGTTGCCGGAAACAAGGCTACTGTTTCACCAGACTTCTTGTTAACCGTCGATTTAGATGCGCCAACGCAGACCGTTGCCATTATCAACTACACCGATGATGTTGGTCTGGCGCAGGGTGATTTTAATACCGGTACCACAACGGATGACCGTACTCCAACGCTGAACGGAACTATCAGTTCTGCGCTGGAAGCGGGCGATGAAGTGCGTATTTACGATGTTGCCACCAATACCCTGTTGGGTACGGCAACGGTACATGCGGACAACACCTGGAGTTTCGACCCGTCGGCGTTGAAAGATGATATGACCTATACCTTCCGTGCAGTTGTGGCGGACAGTGCAGGTAACGAAGGGAAGGTATCCAATAACTTCGTCATCTCTATCGACCTGACTGTGGTGATTAACGTTCAGGATACGCTGGATACCACACCAATTATCACGGGTTCTACCGGCTTTGATATTCTGCCGGGTGAGTACCTTGAGGTAACGGTGAACGGTAAGACATACAGCTCGCAAGATGGCGGCGTGGTGATCGATTTCCGTAACAACACATGGTATGTCCAGATCCCGGACAGCGATGCGTTGCCTGTCGGAAAATATGATGTGAAAGCGGTGCTGTTCGATTCTTACGGTGCAAGTATTACCACCGATGATACTCAAAATGAGATTACTATATCGGCAACACCTGTCGTTACAGTAGGTGCAGGCGGCGGCGATCCTAACCAGAAAGCAACAGCGGTAACGCTGGGTGAAAATGGTGTATGGCGTATCCATAGTAACCAGTCCATGTTGGAATCGAAGGCAACTTCATCGTCAACATTGGGTGATTTCTCAACCACGAAACTGGTTAGTAACACGGGTACCGGGTACGACGCGCAGAACTACGTACAGAACGCTACGTTCATGGACTATAACCGTGATGGTCTGATGGACCTGTTCGCTATAGATAGTAACTATAACGACGGTCAGCAGATGTTCTTCTACAACGGTTCTACCTATGTGGCATACCAGGTGGGGGCAAATACCAACACCGCTCAGTCCGGAGATTTTGCCGGTGATGCGGGTACCGATGGTAGTGCCAACACATGGAGCTGGTACGGCGGCATCATCGCTATTGATAAAGATGGCGATGGTTATGTTGATATGGTTAACGGTGACCAGACGCCTAACGACAGTGCTATTCGTGGTGGTTATGGTTCGCAGATCGTACTGAATAATGACGGTACGATCACCGGTATGAGCAAAGATGGTACGTTTGCAACCGACTATGCGGCTAACTCCTCGCACCAACCAATCGGGCTGGATCAGTCACAACCGGATATGGAACTGTCCGGCGTGGACATTAACAACGATGGTATTGTTGACTTTGTGATGCACAGTCAGAACATCGTTGCGGATGGGTCTCGTATCGATAAGGACGGGGCTACCAATAGCTCGGCAGCGCGTAGTACGGATAACGGTCGTCTGGTGGTGGTTAACGGCACCAACAATGGTAACTGGAAGGTTACTCAGATTGTTGAGCACGTGTTCCAGCGCGGTACGGATGATGACCCGGGTATCGGTAACGGCGTGGCCATGACTTGGGCCGACTTTAACGGCGACGGCATGATGGACCTGTTCATGGGTCGTGGAAGTGCCAGCACCACTGCCTCTGCGGGAGCTTCGGGTTCCAACGCGGCACAGCACGCTAGTCGGATCTACTTCAACGACGGTACCGGTAAACTGGTATTCGATGATCCAAACAACGACGGTATTGGTAACCCAACAGCCGCAGGTATGTATACCTTTAACTATACGTTAGCGGGTGGTGCATCCCTTGCGCTGGACTGGAACCACGACGGTAAGATGGACGTTATCGAACTGCCGGGTATGGGGAATACCGGGGGGATGTCTAACGCAGCAGCGTCCGGACCAGTCAACCTGTACACCAACACGTCAACTGATGGAGTAGTAAGCTTCAACACCAGCAACCTGCTTACCCAGGTGGGTAAAACGACGATTGGTGGCACAAGTACCTCGCAGCAAGTCACCGGTGCTATTGCCATTGACATTGACTGGGACGGCGATCGCGACCTGTTAGTTTTCACCAACGGTGGTGTTACTACCTACATTGAAAACAAAAATCAGGTTGAGTACGGCACGGCTATCCACTTGCGTATTCTGGATGCGGGCGGTATCAACTCCCTGTATGGCAATACGGTACAGCTGATTGATGAGGCCACTGGCCAAGTGGTTTCCACTCAAATCATCAACCCGCAGTCTGGTAACCAGACTAACGACAGTACAGCGATTGTGGACTTCTACAATCTGGATGCCAGTAAGTCATACAGTGCGGTCATCCTGCGTTCAGAGAAGGGTGCAGTAGCTAACGTTGGCGGCGTAGCCAAAGTAGGCGAAACCACCGTTCAGAACGTCAACAAAGCATGGGCAGGGTTGAAGGCAGAAGAGGCTAACCACGCCTATGTGCTGACCACCGAGTCTGAAACCAACGTTGCGAATGCCAGCATCAACGGCGGCACCAACAAGACGGGTATTGTGGGAACCGGCTACAACGATACATTCTTTGCCACCCAAGGCAACGATTTGTATAACGGCGGTGGCGGTACCTCAACGATATCTGGCGTGAAGAGCTGGAGTGATACCGGTGGTCTGGACATCGTTGACTACAAACTGGCGGGCAATACACCGCTGGTGATCGACTTGAGTAAGACGACAATGCAAAGTACTGGCTTCGGTAATGCACAGTTTGTGAATATCGAAGGGCTGGCTGGTGGTGGCGGTAACGACATCTTTACCGGCAATAACCAGAATAACTACTTTGATGGTCGTGGTGGCAATGACACCTTCTACTTGGGTGCTGCCGGCCAGGATACGCTGATGTATAAGTCTCTGAATGCATCAGCCAACGATGGCGGTAACGGTCACGATACAGTGTATGGCTTCTTCGTTGGTACGATGGAAGCGACGCCAAATGCTGACATCATCGATGTGAGCGATCTGCTGGTAGGTTATCAGGCGGATGCTGACGGTGCGGCTCACTATATCAACGGTGTTGCAACCATTGATGCTGGTGACCGGATTGCTCAGTACCTCTCGGTTTCCTATAGCGGTAATGACACCATTCTGTCCATTGACCGTGATGGTGACGGCGGTGCTTACGGGGCGACGGAATTAGTCACCCTGAAAGATACCAAGGCAACCCTGGAAGAGCTGTTGGCGAACCACCAGATCGTTATCGACGACGAGGGTCATGGTGCGGCAGTTACTGCAGCGATTGAGTCTGCAAGCGCTAAATCGTTAGCGGCTATCACTCAGATATTTACTGCCGGTGACGACATTCTGTTCGCTACCGAGCACGAAGATATTCTGTTAGGTGGTCAGGGTAACGACACCTTTATCGGCATCGGTAAAGGGGATCAGGTATCTGGTGGTGAAGGTAACGACATCATCAAGATTATCTCTACAGACTTCGCTTCCATTTCCGGTGATGAGGGAATCGACACCCTGATCCTGGATACCACTGGCGAACTGTTAGACCTGAGTGCGTTGAAAGACAAACTGAGCTCAGTGGAGATCTTCGATATGGGCAACGGTGGCAACACCATGAACGTATCGCTGGAAGATGTCCTGCGCCTGGGATCAGAAGAACTGGCAATTAACAGTGGTAACAAAGCGATCATCGTCAACGGTGAAGCTGGCAGCACCCTGCAGTTAGAGGGTAATGACAGTCAGTGGACTATGTCGCAAAGCGATTACCAGTATCAAGGTAACACCTATAACGTCTGGACTTCAGGTACCTCCGGTATCGAAGTACTGGTCGAGAATACGGTGAACCCGGTCATCCTGTAATAGCTTAACCGAAAGGACTGCCGCAAGGCAGTCCTTTCGGGACACTGATTAATTTACCAATAACTGAATAACCCAGGAGTAAACATGTTTAGGGAAAACAAGGGGTCTAAAGTGAATAAGCTGACAACGCTATTACGCGTATCCGCTGCGGGTGCAATTCCTGCTTTACTGGCCTTTAGCGTAACGGCTGCTGGTGTACCGGCAAATGACGTGATGGAAATCAGCTCAACGGAAGAAGCCGCTACTGCTGCTGCACCGGTAGTACTGACCCATACCGGCACTCAATATGTACCGGTTTCCAGAGTGAGCGAAAGTCTGGCACAGGTCGTGTTCTACCGTACAACGGGTGGTGCAGACGTAGGCGTATCTAACGTTTACATCGACCGTGAATTCCAGGGCGCGCTGAGAAACGGTGAATTCACCGTGTTCTGCGTGGAGCCTGGCAAACACATCATCGAAGCCTATGCGGATGATGCGCCGAACTATGGCGGTAAAGAAACGCCAAAATCCATCGCTCGTCTGAATGGTGGTAAAACTTACTTTATCGAAACCAACAGTGTACCGGGCGTGGGAACACCAATCGCGGTGACCCGTACCCAAGCCGAAAGCAAACTGTTTGGCTACAAAGGTGGTGCGACCATCAACCGCGCTTCCGCAGTACGCGCCTGTGACTACATTGGTGGTTCACCATTAGGCAACGTACTGTTCAGCTTCGCCGGTAAAAACGTATCGGATATCGAAGCGGGCGGCGTAGAAATCGTACAAAACATGGCAAACCACATCAACGGCCTGCCAGCAGGTTCGAATGTAAACATCGTTGGTCATGCTGACCCGGTGGGTAACGCATCGTTTAACCAGAAGCTGTCAGTACAGCGTGCAGAAACCGTGAAGAAGATGTTGATCTCCTACGGCGTATCACCATCAGTACTGTCCGTTAGCGGCCAGGGCGCCAACAACCCAACGGTTGACTGTACCGGCCTGCCAAACAACGAACGCAACTTCTGTAACCGCGCTAACCGCCGCGTCGACACCATGATCCAAACCGGCAACGGTTATTAAGAGTAAAACACCGGCCCAATATATACCGGGCCGGTTTGAATATTTCTGAAAGGTTTTGAAATTATCAAAGCCAATCGGAGGGAGAGGCCGCCGTTGGGGTCGACTTGGCGCAAGCCAACGAAGCGCCCCTAGGCGGACTAGGCCCGGCGCCCACAAGGGCTAAGTACAACCGGTCTTCCGGCCGAATATAAAGGCGATATAAGCACATTATCTTTACGGCCGGAATATCCACAAAAGCTAATTTAATAATTTAAAACAACACATTAACCCAATGATACGGCCAGCAGATTCCAGCGAGTCTCCTGCCCGTATCAACAAATAGAAGCTAAAAGCACCAACAACAGGAATAACGATAACTATGAGTCAGGATTTCGCCCCCGCAACGGACGCTCAACAAGACAGCTTACTCTGGTCCGTTCAGTGGCTGGCCGCATACTACAATAAACCAGCCAGTGCAGCGGTACTGTACGCCGGGCTGCCTAAAGAGCCGAAGCTCACCTCCCAGCTTGCCCTGCGCATGCTGGACCAGATCGGCATGGGCGTCGCCTGGGTCGAACGGGATCTGGACCAGTTATTCTCCTACCTGTTCCCGGTGGTGCTCACCCGTAAAGACGGCAGCCACTGCATAGTTACTGAGCGCAGCAGCGGCAAAGGGGCTGGTTCATCCTACCGGGTGATCCTGCCGGAAAACGGCGGTGAAGTGACGCTGTCAGCCCGCGCGCTGGAAGAGATGTACTCCGGTTACGCCCTGTTGTGTAACCCCAAACCGAAACTGGATGAACGCAGCAACGACTGCCTGCCGGAGCCAAATAAAGAAGGCCACTGGCTGTTCTCCACCCTGTGGCGCTACCGCCACTACTTCGCCAGCGCAGCCCTTGCGGCATTACTGGCTAACGTCCTGACGCTGGCCTCCACCTTCTTCACCATGAACGTGTATGACCGGGTGGTACCAACTCAGGCCTATGTCACCTTATGGTCACTGGGTATTGGCGTGTTCATCGCTATCATCTTCGAATTTGTCTCAAGGCTAGTAAGAGCTCATCTGTTTGATATTGCAGGTAAAAAGGCCGACTTACTGCTGGGTACCATGCTGTTCAGACAGGTACTGGGGATCCGCATGGAGAGCAAACCGCAGTCCTCCGGGGCCTTTGCTAACCAGCTGCGTGAATTTGAATCGGTGCGGGATTTTGTCACCTCGGCAACCCTGTCGACCCTGTCGGATCTGCCGTTCTGTGCCCTGTTCCTGTTCATCATCTATCTGGTGGCGGGTCCGCTGGTACTGGTTCCGCTGTGTGCCGTACCGATTATCCTGATAGTCAGCCTGTGTGTGCAGTGGCCGCTGGCGAAAAACATGAAGGAAAACCTGCGGGAAATCTCCCTTAAGCAGGGTCTGTTGATTGAAACCATCGATGGTCTGGAATCACTGAAAGCCGCTCAGGGTGAAGGCGTGATGCAAAAGCGCTGGGAAGACTTCAGTGCATTAGCCGCTGCTACTTCAATGAAGTCCAAGGCGCTGTCCAGCACCACTACCACTTTCGTCAGCTTTATGCAGCAACTGACCACGGTAGCCATCGTTATCTGGGGTGTGTACTTAATTCACGCCGGTGAACTGACCATGGGTTCAATGATTGGTGCGGTGATCTTATCCGGCCGTACCCTGTCGCCTCTGGGTTCAGTGGTGGGGCTGACCCTGCGCTTCCAGCAGGCGAAAGCAGCGCTGAGTTCCCTGAATCAACTGATGAAAATGCCGACCGAGCGCGACGAGAATATTCACTATCTGTCAGCGCCTAATTTCACCGGCAACCTGCGCTTAAAGGGTGTCAACTTCAGCTACCCGAGCGGCAATATGATGATGGCGGCACCGGTAGTGCTGCAAAAAATCAATATCTCCATTCGTCGGGGTGAGCGTGTGGCGATCCTCGGCAGTATCGGCAGTGGTAAATCCACCCTGCTGAAAGTAATGGCGCGGCTGTTCCAGCCGGGCGGTGGTCAGCTGATGATCGATAACGTGGATGCCACTCAGGTGGATCCGGCGGACTGGCGTACCTCGGTGGGCTATGTGGGACAAGACAGTCGTCTGTTCTTCGGCACCCTGCGGGAAAACGTCACCATCGGAAATCCATCGGTAGCGACTGAAGAGCTGCTACAGGTAGCCCGTATGACCGGGCTGGATAAAGTAGCTTCCCGCCATCCACTGGGCTTTGAAATGCCAATCGGTGAAATGGGACAGGGGATTTCCGGCGGTCAGAAACAGCTGGTGTCGCTGGCGCGCTGCCTGCTGCTAAAACCAAAAATTCTGCTGATGGATGAACCGACCAGTTCGATGGATGCCATGACCGAACTGCAATTTATCAATAAATTAAAAACCTCCATTACTGACCAGACGGTGGTGCTGGTAACACATCGCTTCTCACTACTGGAGCTGGTAGACCGGCTGATCGTGCTGGATGACGGCAAGGTAGTGGCAGATGGGCCGAAAGATGAGGTTATCGCCGCATTAAAGGCCAACGGTAAGGCGCAGTAATCGATATTTTTGGCGATCGGAAGTGTGGAGTAAAAACGATCGCCAACAGGGAAGTTAGTTACAGATAGCATTAGATGGCGCAGATAGCGCTAGGGAAGACAGGCTTTATGACAGACAAGATACAAAAAGTGGGTGGCGCTTCGCTTTCAGTAGCAAAAGCACCGGCACCGACAGGAAAAGTAAAAAGCAGCGATCTGCCGTTTATGCGTGACTTACAGGAAGCATTAATCGAGCAGAAGACGCCGTTCAGCCTGATCATGCTGTATTTGATCGGTGCAATTTTAATTATCGCCATTGTCTGGGCGAAGTTTGCACGAGTGGAAGAAATTACCCTGGGAGAGGGGCGGATTATTCCTGCCAGCCGCGAGCAGATAATCCAGAGCCTGGAAGGCGGGATCCTGGAAGAGCTGAACGTGCGTGAAGGGGATATCGTCGAAAAAGGTCAGGTGCTGTTGAAAATTGACCCGACCCGTGCCGGAGCGGTCTATCGCGAAGGGGTTTCCAAGGTCATTGGCCTGAAAGGTACCATCACCCGTTTACGGGCCGAAGCCTACGGCACCCCGCTGGTGTTCCCGGCGGACGTGATGGCGGTGCCATCAGTAGTGAAAGATGAAACTCAGGCCTATGGCGCCCGTAAGCAGACGTTGGACGAGAGTGTTAAAACTCTGCAAACCAGCCTGAAGCTGGCGGAAGACGAAATCAATTTGTCCGAACCACTGATGCAGAAGGGGTTAATGTCAGAAGTGGAACTGCTGAGAATGCGCCGTCAGGCCAACGAGTTCCGCCTGCAAATTGCCGAGCGTCAGAACCGCTTCCGCTCTGAGGCTAACGCCGAGCTGAACAAATTTGAGAGCGAGCTGGCCCAGAGCGTGGAGAACGTGGCAGCCCGTGAAGACGTAATGAATCGTACCACCATCGTGGCACCGGTGCGCGGCACGGTGAATAACATCAAAGTAACCACCGTTGGCGGGGTTATCCAGCAGGGCGGTGAGATCATGGCGATTATTCCGCTGGAAGATCAACTGCTGGTGGAAGCGAAGATTAAACCGTCGGATGTGGCATTCCTGCATCCCGGCCTGAAGGCTACCGTCAAAATTACCGCTTATGACTACGCTATTTACGGCGGCCTGAGCGGCACGCTGGAACACATCAGTGCCGACACCCTGAAAGATGAAGACAAGATGCGTCAGGGACGTGGCGATACTACCTATTACCGGGTGTTAGTACGTACTGACAAAGCGGCGTTAACCGCCAAAGACAAAGTGTTCCCGATTATGCCGGGCATGATAGCCACGGTGGAAATCAGAACGGGAGAGAAAACCATACTGGATTACATCCTGAAACCAGTGTTAAAGGCCAGAGAAGCGTTCCGGGAGCGTTAATAAATATATGAAGATGAAACAACTGGCCCTGCTGACGCTATCCTTATCGGTGACGGTGACAACCGCCATGTCAGCACAGGTGGACGATAAATTATTACAGGCGTTACAGCCAGGGCGTCGTGCGGGTGCGGTAAATCAGCCTCCTCCACCGGCAGTAAAACCAAAAGCGGTTGCCATACCTGTGGCACAGGCCGAACCGGTGATTATCACGCCAACACCGGTTTCTGCAACGGCGGCCCGTGAGGTGACTCCGGCGATTATTGTGCCACCACCCGCACCGGTATCTACAGTAGGTCGTGATGGTAATAGCTGGTCGACAGGCACTAAGCCTGCCGCTGTGCCAGTTGCTACTGCCAGCAGTAATAGTAATAAAGGTTGGATACAGGATACTCTTGCTCAGCCAGCGCCTGAACCAGTCCGCCAGCCAGCAGACAATGATAGTCAGATGACTGAGCTGATGGATATTGACGTGACAGAGACTGCGCCAACAAAAGCAGTGGCAAATAGTACGCCGGCTCCAGTAACTGTGTCAGAGCCGCAACCGGTCAGAACCGCACAAAATCCGGCACCGATTGTCCCGATGGTCACTGCACCGATCGCTACGGTAGGGCGTGATGGTAAAAGTTGGGTGGTAAAAGACAGTTCATCTCAACAGGTTAAACCATCAGCAGTCGTGGCATCAGCGTCAGATAATGATGCAATGGAATTTACCGCCCTTGATGCGGCAGATAGCAAAGCAGAAACCATTGCTAATACCACACCAGTTCAGGTTGTGGAGCCGGAACCAAAGCGTAATGCACAGAACCCTGCGCCTATCGCAGCCAGTCAGCCGTCCAGTGTTAAAACCACTGTGGCAACGGCCAGCAGTCATGATACGGAGCAACTTGCCTTTAGCGATCTGGCATCGGATAGCGAACCGATGACGGTATCCACGCCGGTGAAACCGGATGAAAGCAAACAGGCAACGCTGCTGGCAGATACCCGGCCGCTGGTTCAGCCAGCCGGAGCTAATAATAACGACTTTACTAAAACAGATGACAAAGTTCAGCAGGATATTCTGAACTGGGTGGTAACTGATACCTCGCTAGCCGCACCAGAAGATGGGCAACAGGCAGGTATCTCTGTAAATACCGGAGGTTATGCCACTAAACCGCCAGTTGCTGGTAAAGGCATTCCGTCCATTGAGTTTGTGAAAACTACTGTGCGTCAGGCATTGAACTTTAGTCCGGAAATTCGTAACGCCCAGGCTGCATTTACCGCGGCTAAATATGATGTGGATGAAATCAAAGGTACCCGCTGGCCGCAGGTGAAAGTAGGCGCTAACTCGCCTGTTTCTAACTTTGGTAGCGGTACGCGCAACAATAACTCTTCTGATGTGAGTGATACCAGTGGTTCAGTCTCGGTAACCACAACGGTGTTTGATTTTGGCAAAACTGGCAGCGGTATTCAGAGTGCGGAAGAACTGTCTAAGTCATCGTTACAGGCGGTGAAGTTAACCCGTAACCAGATTGCCTATCAGACCATTGAGGGCCTGTTAACGTTGGATAAGTTTCAAAAAGACATCAAAGTGGCAAAGGCTTACGAAAAGCGGATGTCGGATCTGGTGAGTATGCTGTCGCAAATTACCCAGACCGATAAAGGCCGCGGCAGCGAACTGGTACAGGCCCGCGCCAAACTATTGCAAGCCCAGACTAACGTGCAGCAGCTGGAAAGCAGCTGGCGCGATACCCAGATTATGATGACCCGTCTGCTGGGGCGTGAAGCGCAACTACCAGAAAATCTGGCGTGGAATGAATCCAATATCAGTTCGGGCAGTATTCTGGCCTCGCTGGATAACCATCCACAAATCCAGCGTGCAAAAGCGGAAGTTCAGGCCAGCCTGCATAAAGCGGATGCCATCAAATCCTCTGCTTATCCCAACATCAATTGGGTGGTGTCAAAAAGCACCGCTAAAGATACCTACGGTGACGAGCAGTCCTGGTATACGGGCATCAATGTGGAGTGGGATCTGTTTACCGGCGGTTCGGCGTCGGCATCTCAGGCCGCAGCAGTACAACGTGCTCAGGCCACCCAGATGCAGTTTGAAACCACAGTATTGGAACTGAAATACAAAATCCGCAGCATGATCCAGGTGCGTGATTCCGCTTTTGAAAGGGCGAAAGAGTATCGGGCACTGTCGTCGGAAACCGATCGGGTCAGAACCATGTTCTATGAGCAGTGGTACTACCTGGGTAAGCGCTCACTGCTAGATGTGCTTACCGCAGAGAACGACCACTTTAATAACCAGATTTCAGCCATCAATAATGAGTTCGATGGTTATACCGCCAATATCAATATCATGGCGGAATCGGCCATGCTATTGGGCTGGCTAGGAATGCCAGTTTATTAAGCTGTTATATGTTCGTTTTATTTGAAATTGATTGTTTTAACCAATTTGGATAGCGCGATGATAACTTGTTATGGAGAATAATTTATGAAAAAGGATACACCAATTTGCCATTACTGCGGCAGAGCCGATCGTATTAAGAGGCATGGTATAGGTAGAACAGGGCGGCAGCGTTATTACTGCGCGGAGTGCAAGAAGACATTCCAAACTTATTATATATATAAAGGGAAAGAGCAGAATATTGCTCATCAAATTGAACGCCTGCTGGCTGAAAATTATACGCCTGAGAGAATAAGCAACGAAATGCATGTTCGTTTAGCAACGATAGAGGCGCATATCCGGCAGCTTGAAGGGGTAAATCCATAAATTACTACAATGGATTTTTATATTGTGAATGTGAGCATGGAATAATACGAAGAGCAGCCATCAGGCTGCTCTTTTGTTTTTTATAAACAGGACGATTCTGGCATTAAAAATTGATTCTATTTTGTTATTAACGAGTTGATTTTATTTTTTGTTTAAGGGGTTTGGCAATATTTTTGGTATTTTTTAGATTTTTATTACCGTTGGTAAATTATTTTTAATTGTAATTATTTGCGTTTTTTATATTCCTTTTTTATCTTTTTATAATATTTTTTGTGTTTTTATATCAACCAAAATTATTTAACTTATTGTTTTTATTTTAAATTTATATAACAACGATGGTGTTGAATGTTGATTTCAAATTAAACTATTCTACTGCCAGATGACCATTTTCATTGACTAACTCACCAAAATAAAACAACGCATCAGTGTTTAAATCTAATTTGTTTTATCTCATCACTATTTTTATTGCGAGGTATGGTCATTAATAAACTTATTGGCTGACTTAATGTTCATATTGGGACAATTAATTCGAATGCTGGTATTGGATGCTCATTAAATGGAATGATGCTTGCGTTGTAAGATAAGATGTCTGAATAAGGATAAAATTCACTATAAACATTTAATTAAATAGTTACCAACAAACAAGTTGTCAATCTATTTTGTTACGGGTAATGAATAAAGGAGCTATTCTAATATGAGTAATAACGCCAGTTTATTAGTCAATTCAGGCAGCGGTTCTTCTCAGGTCATCTCTCTTGATACAGGCAAACCAATAAAAATAAAATTCCAACCTGGTAGCCAATATCTGCTAAAAAATGCCGATGATAACTATGCACCGAAGAAGGTAACGCTTCAGCGCAATGGTGACGATCTGTATGTCATTTTGGATGGGGAAGAGAATCCGGTTATCGTTGCTGAAGATTATTATGTTTCTGGTAACAACCAACCTTTCCTCGGAATGGGGGATGATGGACAGCTTTATGCATACCCGGCAGCGAATGAGGATGGTTCATTAACTTCGGTTTCTCTTAGTGGTGCACCGCAAGGGGATGCCTCCTATCTGTTTGAAAGTGCGGAATACGCTGATAGTAGTGTTATGTCGTCATGGCCATGGTTTTTAGGCGCTGCTATTGTTGGGGGCGCAGGTATTGGCTATGCGATCTATGATCATAATAAAGATGATGGTGGTAACTCGTCTTCTTTCTCTCCTTTAGGATCTCAACCTGAAACTCAGCCAGAGGCTCAACCAGAGTCTGAAGCTGGGCCAGAACCTCAACCCGAGCCAGAACCGGAGCCTTTACCGAATCCGGGTGGTGCAATAGATGATACTCTCGCAACCCCTGTGGTTGGCGATATGAGTTCAGATCAAAGCTAAACAATGATTCAGGGCACGGGAGAAGCGGGTTGTACTATTACTATTTATGACAATGGTGAAGCCATTGGCTCAACGATTGTCAGTGCAGAAGGCAACTGGGTTTTTACTGCTGATACCGTTTTAATCGATGGTTCACACAATATTTCTCTTATCCAAACCAGTCCATCAGGGGTAACTAACGGCTCTGCGGAAGATTTTCCGTTTATTGTTGATACCGTGCCGCCAGCGACACCGGTAATTAACGATATTGCTGGCGATAGTTCATTACCAACCTTCTCTGGCGAAGGTGAGCCAGGCAGTACCATTACTATTTTTGATAACAATACCGAGATTAGCCCGGCATTTATGGGTAGAAATACCGCCGGAAACGGCAATGTTATTGGACAAGTGATTGTAGGTGAAGATGGTAAATGGAGCTTTACGCCAGACAGTCCTTTGCCTGCTGGCGAACACCATATCACCGTTATTGCAACCGATAAGGCCGGAAATCAGAGCTCGCCATCAGAAGAATGGGTTCTTACCATCCATCCTACGGCGTTGGAAGTACCTACTATTGAGTCCGTAATCGATGATGTTGGCGGTTATCAGGGCATGTTACAAAATGGCGATAACACCGATGACTATACGCCAACCTTTAGCGGTAAAGCTGAAGCCGGTGGTATGGTTATTCTTTATGGCAACGGTCAAATTATTGGCTCTACCGTAGTTGATACCAACGGTAACTGGACATTTACCCCAGCAACACCATTAGCCATGGGTGAGTATGACTTCACCGTCGCAGCAATGGATGCAGCGGGTAATATTAGTGACCAAAGCGGATCGATTCATCTGATTCTTGATGGTGTGGTGATACCGAATTTTGTTGAAATCACCCATATTATCGATGATGTGGGAGCCGTAACCGGTTCACTTGCCTCTAACGATGTCACTGACGATGCTCGCCCGCAGATTAGCGGGACGGCAACCCCAGGCCATGCGATCAATATTTATGACGGCGCAGTACTGCTGGGTTCTACGGTTACTGATGAAAATGGTAATTGGAGCTTTACACCAGAAGTTGATTTAGCCGATGGCCGACACAGTTTTAGCGCGGTTGCAGTTGATGCTGCCGGTAATGCCAGCAGCCCAACGGCCGAGTTTGTAGTAACGATTGATACTGCTGTGACTCCAAATCCGGAAGAACCAGCTTCACCAACGATTGACCTGGTACAGGATGACGTAGGTGCAGTACAGGGCAATTTGAGCAATGGCAGTATCACTGACGACAATCGACCCACTCTGGTAGGTAGTGCTAACCCTGGCCACATTGTGAACCTGTATGACGGCGATATGTTACTGGGATCTACCGTGGCAGACGCTCAGGGTAACTGGAGTTTCACGCCGGTTGCATTGCCTGACGGCCCGCACTCTTTCTATGTCACAGGTACCAACAGTGCGGGCGAGACTAGCTAGCCATCACCAGAGTTTTCCTTATCCATTGATACAACGTCATTTATGACCTTTATCGAGCGGGTGGAGGATAACGTGGGTGCTGTCACTGGTAATGTCGCTTATGGCGATTCAACGGATGACGCGCGTCCGGTAATCAGTGGAACGGGTCATTCCGGCGAGACGGTAATTATTTACGCGAACGGTAGTGAATTGGGTCGTACCACAGTGGCGGCAGATGGCAGTTGGAGCTTTCAGCCAGAGTCACCGTTAATGGACGGTCACCATGAGTTAACCGTAGCAGTCATAGATGCATATGGTAACACCAGTGCTCCTGGTGCCTCATTTGATATTGTTATTGATACGATTGCACCTGCATCACCAACTATTGAGTCAGTCATTGATGACGTTGGTGGTTATCAGGGCATGTTACAAAATGGCGATGAAACCGACGACTATACGCCAACCTTCAGCGGTAAAGCTGAAGCCGGTAGTATGGTTATTCTTTATGGCAACGGCCAAATTATTGGTTCTGCCGCAGTTGATGCCAACGGTAACTGGACATTTACTCCAACAACACCATTAGCTATGGGTGAGTATGACTTTACCGTCGCGGCAATGGATGCAGTGGGTAACCTGAGCGACCAGAGCGGAGCGATTCATCTGATTCTTGATGGTGTGGTGATACCGAATTTTGTTGAAATCACTCAGGTCGTTGACGATGTGGGTGCGGTAACCGGTTTAGTTTTCTTTAATGGTGTCACTGATGATGCTCGTCCGCAGATTAACGGGACGGCTACACCAGGCGATATCATTAATCTTTATGATGGTGAGGTACTGTTAGGTTCCACTGTTACTGATGAAAACGGCCAGTGGAGCTTTACACCAGCAGTTGATTTAGCTGATGGACAACACAACTTTACCGCGGCAGCGGTTGATGTGGCCGGTAACATTGGCAAGCCAACCGATGAGTTTGTGGTATTTGTGGATACAGTGGCACCCGAATCACCGACTATCGAGTCAGTTATCGATAATGTTGGTGGTTATCAGGGCATGCTGCAAAATGGCGATGAAACCGACGACTATACGCCAACCTTCAGCGGTAAAGCTGAAGCCGGTGGTATGGTTATTCTTTATGGCAACGGCCAAATTATTGGTTCTGCCGCAGTTGATGCCAACGGTAACTGGACATTTACTCCAACAACACCATTAGCTATGGGTGAGTATGACTTTACCGTCGCGGTAATGGATGCAGTGGGTAACCTGAGCGACCAGAGCGGAGCGATTCATCTGATTCTTGATGGTGTGGTGATACCGAATTTTGTTGAAATCACTCAGGTCGTTGACGATGTGGGTGCGGTAACCGGTTTAGTTTTCTTTAATGGTGTCACTGATGATGCTCGTCCGCAGATTAACGGGACGGCTACACCAGGCGATATCATTAATCTTTATGATGGTGAGGTACTGTTAGGTTCCACTGTTACTGATGAAAACGGCCAGTGGAGCTTTACACCAGCAGTTGATTTAGCTGATGGACAACACAACTTTACCGCGGCAGCGGTTGATGTGGCCGGTAACATTGGCAAGCCAACCGATGAGTTTGTGGTATTTGTGGATACAGTGGCACCCGAATCACCGACTATCGAGTCAGTTATCGATAATGTTGGTGGTTATCAGGGCATGCTGCAAAATGGCGATGAAACCGACGACTATACGCCAACCTTCAGCGGTAAAGCTGAAGCCGGTGGTATGGTTATTCTTTATGGCAACGGCCAAATTATTGGTTCTGCCGCAGTTGATGCCAACGGTAACTGGACATTTACTCCAACAACACCATTAGCTATGGGTGAGTATGACTTTACCGTCGCGGCAATGGATGCAGTGGGTAACCTGAGCGACCAGAGCGGAGCGATTCATCTGATCCTGGATGGCGTAGTGGTTCTGAATTTTGTTGAAATCACTCATATCATTGACGACGTAGGGGCAGTAACCGGCTCACTTGCCTCTAATGATGTTACCGACGATGCTCGTCCACAGATTAGCGGGACGGCTACCCCAGGTCATGTCATCAATATTTATGATGGTGAAATACTGTTAGGTTCCACAGTTGCTGCTGCTAACGGTGAGTGGAGCTTTACGCCAGCAATGGATCTGGCGGATGGCCGACACAGTTTTACCGCGGTTGCGGTCGATGCTGCCGGTAATGCCAGCACTCCAACGGCTGAATTTGTAGTGACTATTGATACTGTTGTAACTCCAAATCCGGAAGAACCAGCTTCACCAACGATTGACCTGGTGCAGGATGACGTGGGTGCAGTACAGGGCGATTTGAGCAGTGGTAGTATTACTGACGACAATCGACCTACTCTGGTAGGTAGCGCTAACCCTGGTTACATTGTGAACGTATATGACGGCGATATGTTACTGGGATCTGCCGTGGCAGACGCTCAGGGTAAATGGAGCTTCACGCCGATTGCATTGCCTGATGGTCCGCACTCTTTCTATGTCACAGGTACCACTAGTACTGGCGAGACCAGCCAGCCATCTCCGGAGTTTTCTCTATCCATTGATACGATGCCATTTATGGCATTTATCGATCGAGTGGAAGATAACGTGGGGGCTGTCACCGGTAATGTCGTGAATGGTGGTGCAACGGATGATGCGCGTCCGCTAATCAGTGGAACGGGTCAGGCTGGTGAGACGGTAATTATTTACGCGAATGGTAGTGAATTGGGTCGTACCACAGTGGCGGCGGATGGCAGTTGGAGCTTCCAGCCAGAGTCACCGCTAATGGACGGTCACCATGATTTAACCGTAGCAGTCATAGATGCACAGGGTAACACCAGCGCTCCTGGTGCCTCATTTGAGATTGTTATTGATACGATGGCACCAGTCCCGGTTAGCGATCTGGTGATTACCGATGATGTTGGTATCTATCAGGGCGTGCTGCAACACGGTGATGTGACCGATGACTATACGCCAACCTTTAGCGGTAAAGCTGAAGCGGGCAATACAGTATTTATTTTTGCTAATGACCAGCTTATGGGTTCTGCAGGGGTAGATGCTAACGGCAACTGGACATTTACGCCAGCCATGCCATTGCCGATGGGTGACTATGACTTTACTACTGTAGTGGAAGATCCGGCTGGTAACCGTAGCGAAATCAGTGAGCCTGTTCATCTGACGCTGAATAGTGATGTGATACAAGACTTTGTTGAAATTACTCAGGTTATCGACGATGTGGGTATGGTGACTGGTTCTGTTCCGCATAATGGTGTTACTGATGATGCACGTCCGCAGGTTAGCGGGATTGGCTCTGCTGGTCAGCAGGTGATTGTTTACGCTATCGCTCATGAGGGAATGCGTGAAATAGGTCGTGCAACGGTAGATGCTGATGGTAAATGGAGCCTGAAATCAAACATCGCATTAGCTGAAGGTAGAAATGAGCTGATAGCGGATCTGATGGACTCCGATGGCAATCTATTACTGGTATCGTCAGTTTATGCCATTACGGTTGATATTACAGCGCCAATGCCAGTCACCGATTTGGTGATTACAGATAATGTGGGTGACTATCAAGGCGTACTGAAAAACGGTGATAATACCGACGACTATCAGCCAACCTTTAGCGGTAAGGCTGAAGCAGGCAACACGGTATTTATTTTTGCTAATGACCAACTGATGGGCTCTGTCAGAGTCGATGCTAATGGCGACTGGACGTTTACGCCAGCCATGCCGTTACCGATGGGCGACTATCAGTTTACCACTATGGTGGCAGATCAGGCTGGTAACCGTAGCGAAATCAGCGAGCCTGTTCATCTGATTCTGGATGGCGTGGTGATACCGAACTTCGTTGAAATCACTGAGGCTATTGACAATGTGGGTATGATAACCGGTTCTCTTGCCTCTAATGATATCACTGATGATGCTCGCCCTCAGATTGCCGGGAACGCTATGCCAGGCGATATCATCAATATTTATGATAGTAAGATACTGCTGGGTTCCACAGCGGCTAGTGAAAGTGGTTATTGGAGCTTTATACCAACAGTTGATTTAGCCGATGGTCAACACAGCTTTACTGCTGCGGTAGTTAATGCTGCGGGTAACGTTGGCAAGCCAAGCGCCGAGTTTGTGGTCATCATTGATACTGTGGCTCCGGCATCACCGATTATCGAGTCTGTCATCGATAATGTTGGTAGTTATCAGGGTATATTGAAAAATGGTGATGTGACCGACGATGCTACTCCAACCTTTACTGGTAAGGGAGAAGCGGGCAATATTATTGTCATTTATGCTAACGACCAAATGATCGCTACCGCTCTGGTGAATGCTGGTGGTAACTGGACGTTCACGCCAGCCACCCCATTACCATTAGGCGAGTATCATTTTACTGTTGCAGCGATAGATCCTGCGGGTAACCAGAGTGCCCAAAGTGGATCGATTAATTTGATAATTGATAATTCTGGAACACCACCGGTTATTCAGATCACTCAACTGATTGATGATGTGGGTTCTGTGACCGGTGAACTGGCTGCCAATAGCGTTACTGATGATGCTCGTCCACAGATTATGGGTGTGGCAATGGCCGGTAATGTGGTCAAAATTTACGATGGCGAAATTGAAATAGGTTCTACCATTGCAAATGAGAGCGGACAGTGGAGCTTTACGCCAGCATTTAATCTGGCTGATGGTGAGCACCGTCTGACTGCATCAGAAGTTGATGTTGTGGGTAACTATAGTCCACGAAGCCCTGAGTTTGTCTTTACCGTGGATACTATTCCATCAGCTACTCCGACCATTGAGTCCGTATCTGCTGATTTCCGTGGCGATCTGACTAGCGGTACTGCCATTAATAATGGTACACCGACGTTGAAGGGCACGGCAGAGCAGGGTAGCGTGGTGAACATTTTTGATAATGGTATCCTTCTGGGCTCGACCATTGCCGACAGCGACGGTAAGTGGAGCTTTACGCCAACAGCAGAGTTGTCAGAAGGCGAACATGCCTTTACGGTGGCGGGTAATACGGGTTCTCCGTCAGGCGAGTTTACGGTGATCGTGGATTATGATCTCCATATTCATCCACCGGTACCAGAAGAGCCATCGGTGCCGACCATTGATGTGGTGATCAACGACGCTCAGGAAGTGGTGAGCAATGGTGGTGTCAGCGATGACTTTACGCCAACGCTACTCGGTAAAGGCGAATTGGGAGATATCATCCATGTGTATGACCGTGGTGTTCTGCTGGGTAGTGCGGTAGTTAATGATGATTATAACTGGAGCTTTACCCCTGAGTTGCCATTATCAGATGGAAATCATGTTTTCTTTGTTACTGCAACCAATGCTGCGGAAGTAGTAAGTCAGCAGTCAGCGGATTATGTGGTTATCCTTGATTATCCAGTGAGTTATCCAGACCTGGCGATTACCGAGGTACTTGATCAAGTTGGCGCTATCACTGGTAACCTTAGTATTGGTGATATAACGGATGATCCTCGTCCGGTTATTAAGGGGACGGGTACTGCTGGTGATATGGTCATTGTCTATACTACTGGTCAGCATGAACTAGGGCGGACCATGGTTGATGCCGATGGTTTATGGAGTTTACGTCCGGTTAATCCACTACCAGAAGGTGACAATGCGCTGACTGCTGTCGGAGTTAATGCCGACGGTGAGATGACTATGCCAACGCCTTCGTTCACTATTAATATCTCATGTGGTATGCCTTTGTTCCCTGCACTGATTGAAAGCGTATTGGATGATGTGGGTGCGATACAAGGCATGCTACAAAAAGGTGATATTACCGATGACAACCTTCCAACGCTGAAGGGAGTTGCCAATAGCGGCAACATTGTCTCTCTTTATGACCATGATGTATTAATTGGTTCAACACAGGCTGATGCAAGCGGCAAGTGGTCATTTACACCAATCTATTCATTGGCAGATGGTGAGCATAAGATCACGGTTACTGCGACGGATACTCTGCATGGTAGAGTTAGTGAACCATCTGGCGTGTATAACTTCACTGTTGATACAACGGCTGATGTCGGAGAAGGCGTAATGGCTGTTGCTCTGGGCGATGTTCTGCGTGTCGGTTCTGATGAGCTAACGTTTACCGCTGACAGTGAGAAACAAAGCTCGCTACAGACAGAAAATGTAGCAGTAGCGCAGAATCACTACCAATCAGAAGGCAGTAGTTATAACGTTTGGACGATGGGGGCTTCAACGGTTGAGGTTCCGGTTGAGAACGTGGTGAATCCGGTCATTCTGTAATTAGTTGTCAGCACTGAACGAGCGTCAAACAGTGATTGTTCTGATAAAAAACCGGCCTGTTGTTCAGGCCGGTTTTATTTTATGACTTACCTGAAAGTCATAGCTAATTGAAAACCCCTTGCAGAATAGTGTTCACAATCAAGGTGGTTGCGGCAACCAGCACCAGATCATCACCCACCGCGTACCATTCATAACCAGAATAGCGTGGCAGGCCGTTTAGCATGGTCACCGGTACCATTTTTTTAGCAATTCCAGGAGGCAGCGGTTTACCCCGGGCTAAATTTTTGGCAATACCCGGTGGTAGAGGCTTATAACCAATAATGCCATAGTTAACCGCCATTCCTCTGGCCTGATCGAACGTAATGGTGACGCTGATATTATCGTGGTCATCTTTCCCATTTCCCTTGTTTTTATTTCCTTTGTTGCCTTTGTCTTTATGGTCATGTTGTTTCTGGCTATTACCTTTGCCATTACCGCCAGGATCGGCATTTACTGGCGCAGTGCCCATCACTAAAGGTATTAATGCTGCAAATATGAGAGCGGTGAATTTTTTGCTCATAGTGTGGAGCCTTCTCTGAATGATTTATTGTCTGAATTAATATTAGCAGCGGTTGATGAGGGCTTCCGTCAGTATGGATGAGCTAACTGTAAAAGAAGTGATAATGGTTGTAACTACAGATAAGATCGGATGATGTGGTGAATAAGTAAAAAAGCCCGGAAATAAAGCTATTTCCGGGCTTTCAGTTTAAGGCAAACGTGGCCAAAACGACCACGTTTTACCGACTACAGCAATTGAGTTCGTACCCCAACCCCATATTCAGAATATGCATCCACTTAGAAATCCCCATCAGCACCAGATTTACAGTTACATCTTCCTGAGAAGAAACCTTCAACAGGTAATAACTGGCCCTATTTTTGGTTTAATCAAAATGTGATCTGTCTTTTATTTATAAATAATATTATTTCAAAGTTAATTATTTATAAGTGGATAATTAGCTGTGTTTTGTGATTTTTTATAAAGCCTCAAGGGTTATGTCCGGGTTGCTTGTCTTTCATGATTATTCGATTAATCGATTGTTTATAAAAGGTAGTTTTGGTTGTTTGCGGCAATGCTAATTATGGCGTAGCCGTAAAAAATCGTCGAGTAAGTACGCTTACTTGCTCGGCGTCGGCTTGGGATAAGGAGGAACCCTGGCTGATTAGTAAGGACATGGAGACATTAAAAATTAGTCCTTTTCATTCAGGCCGTTTTTATTTTTTTAGATGTATCAACTAATAGAAATAGAAATAGAAAGGAATCCCAGTTTCAGAATGTACCCCTGAAAGGCATTCAGTTAAGAGTGATGCGCTCAACTGGCGATCAAAAATTAGTCATGGATAAGGAGTTTGTTCTCTCATGGGAAAAAATATTAATTTGTTGGTTAATTCCGGGGGCGCTAGTTCTCAATCGATTGCTCTTGATGCAAATAAGCCGGTTAAAATTCAACTCCAGGATGGAAATAAATACATCCTGAAGAATCAGGATAATGATTATGCCCCGGAACATGTGACACTAAAACGTCATGGTAACGATCTGAACGTTATTTTAGACGGTGATACCAACCCCGCCATTGTTATTGATGATTATTATGTTTCAGGAAACCAGCAACCATTATTGGGCGTGGCTGAAGATGGCCAGTTATATTCCTATATTGCTACCGATGCGGCGGGTAACGGCTATACGTTGGTTGATGAAGGGGTTACATCGGTTGCATTAGGTGGCTCTTCATTAGGTGACAGTAGCTATTTGTTTGAAAGCGTAGAATATAATAATGGTTTGATGGCATCCTGGCCGTGGTTTTTAGGTGCTGCCGCGATTGGCGGTATCGGATATGCCATTTATGATAATAATAAAGATGATGATAGCCACTCTTCATCACAGCCAGCAACCCAGACAGAATCGCAACCAATCTCCCCGCCTGATCCACAGTCAGAATCTCAACCGGAACCTTTACCGACTCCCGATAATGGCATTGATGATGTCAGTAATATAGCTATCCCAGCGGTTTCCGGTACCAGTACAGCTGAAAATAAAACCACTATTTATGGTGTTGGAGAAGCAGGGGAGACAATTACCCTTTTCGATAATGGTCAGGCAATTGGTTCTGCTGTGGTCAAAGGCGATGGTCAGTGGCAATTTATAGCCGAAGTGACTTTGGACCAAGGGCTACACAACATTACCCTGACTCAAACGGGGATATCCGGTTCAACCAGTAGTTCGTCAGGGGCTTTCTCATTTACCGTTGATACTGTTGCTCCAGCCCAGCCAGTAGCCAGCAACATTGTGATTGATAGTTTGTCAGGTTCTGTTTTATCGGGAAAAAATATTGCCAGTACTTTGCCAACCTTCTCCGGAGAAGGTGAGCCGGGCAGCATCATTACTTTTATGGATGACACCTCGGCCAGTAAACAAAGCGTTATGGGTAAAAGTGGTAAGCACTTGCTTATGGCGGGTGATCCTATCCTGATGTCTGACGGTAGCCAGATCATTGGTCAGGTGACAGTTGGTACAGACGGTAAGTGGAGTTTCACGCCGGATAAACCTTTGGCTGAAGGCCCGCATCATATCACTATGGTAGCTATGGATAGCGCCGGCAATAAAAGTGCCCTGTCGGAATTGATGTCGTTTGAAGTAGATATCACGGTGCCTGAAGTACCAACCATTGAGTTTGCCCAGAGTGATATTGGTGCTGTACGAAATACCCAACATAACGGTGAGAGTTCATATGATTTCACTCCAACGCTAAACGGTAAAGCTGAGGCTAACAGTGTAGTGAAACTGTATGATGGCTCAGTACTATTAGGCTTCACTCAGGCAGATTCAAGTGGACAATGGAGTTTTACGCCAAGCTTTGTGCTGACAAAGGGATCACATCGATTTACCGCAACCGCAACGGATAAAGCGGGTAACACCAGTACTTCCGGTGAGGTATTTAATCTTGTCATTAAAGACCTTCCTGATTCAACAGATCCATATCCAACGGCGATTGTGGCAGTTCTTGATAACGCTGATGATATGAGTAGTTACATATTCTCAGGTGGTACCAGCCATACTGCTCGTCCGTATATCTCGGGTGTTGGTGCCGTTGGCGATACCATCATTATTTATACGCAGGATAGCAATGGTAAGCATGAGGTTGGTCGTACCGTTGTTGAACTTGGTAGTGAGTGGTGGACAGTTATTGATGTGCCCCTGTTGCCCGGGGTAAATGTCTTTACCGCGATAGCAATTGATCCGTCAGGTAACCCTTCTAAACCAAGTGAACCTTACATTATCAATACATCTGTTGTTTCTTATTCTGTAGCGGTGATTGAAGAAGTTGTGGATGATGTTGGCGCTATTTCAGGTGCGGTGATGAGAGGTGAGATTACCAATGATAATCAACCAACAATCTCAGGTGTGGCACCGGCTGATATTATCGTCAATGTTTATTGCAACGATGTAATCATTGGCAGTACTCAGGCAGATGCCAAAGGTCACTGGTCATTTACTCCGGAAACTACATTAGCTGATGGTATATGTAATATCTCGGTGAATACCACGGATATTTTGGGGCAGTCGACCCAGAAAATGGGCGTCTTCAGCTTTGAAATTGATACCACAATACCCGCACATCCCCGAATTCTTGGGTTGATTGATAATGAGAACTCTATCACCGGTAAGTTGCCACTTAATGGTGATACTGAAATGGTGGTGACTAATGATACCAGCCCTCAAATATTTGGTGTTGCCAAACCGGGTAGCGTCATTGAGGTTCACAGTCTTGGGCATACGGTAGGAACAACCGTTACATTATCTGATGGTAGCTGGAGTTTTACGTTAGATAGCAATTTAACATCAGATAAATATACGGTGATGGTATGTCAGCTAAATGACTGGGGAGGCGTCGCGTTTGAAAGCCCGGCGTTTGAATTCATTGTGGATTCTGGTGTTCCAGATATTCCTGTTATTGAGTTTGCAACTTACTATACCGGTTCAGGGGATGGGGTCTTAAACAATGGTGACACTACGAGTAAAAGTTCACCAAAACTGGTTGGTAAAGCTGAAAGTGGCAGCCTGGTCAAAATCTATGATGGCATCATAGCCAGTGATGATGGTGGTGTATTGTTGGGCATGGTCAAGGCTGATGATACAGGGCAGTGGAGTTTTTATGTAAATATGTGGGGAAGTAGCGGTGAGCATTTATTCACGGCAACTGCTACGGATAAAGCTGGTAACGTTAGTGAGGGGGCTGTTCCATTTGGCCTGAATTATGTGTCTAATTATTCATTGCTGGCGACTAATCTGGCGGTGTCTTATGAGAATCATAGTGTTGGGAATGATGTCGTAATACTAAAAAGCCAAAGCTTACCGTCAGACGAGGGAATATCTCAGCCGCCGCAGGCTTCAGCAAAAGCTTCTGAAGCGACCAGCACTATGACGGTTAGTTTGAATGATGTCTTACGTTTGGGATCCGAAGAATTAACTATGGGAACAGGTAACAAATCACCAGTTGTTAATAGTGATGAAAGTAATCTATCGCGCTTAGACGAAACGGGTGCTCAGTTAAGCGTATCGCAAAATAATCCGTATAACCTCGGGATTATAGCCGCTTTAAACGTTGAGGCTTTAACGGAAAATACAGTGCATGTCATTATGTAATCCACTAATCAAACAGCGATTGTTCTGATAAAAAACCGGCCAGTTATTCAGGCCGGTTTTGTTTTCTATGGTCAAATTTTACTGACTACAGCAACTGAGTCTGTGCTTCAGCCGCCGCCAGCGCGACCATATTCACGATACGTCTGACGGAAGCGATCGGCGTCAGAATATGTACCGGCTTGGAAATACCCATCAGTACCGGACCCACGGTCACACCTTCCGAAGAAGAAACGCGCAGCAGGTTATAGCTGATACGAGCTGATTCCATATTTGGCATAATCAGAATGTTCGCTGCACCTTTCAGCGGGCTGTCTGGCATTACATCGTTACGGATGCTTTCTACCAGAGCTGCGTCACCGTGCATTTCACCGTCAATTTCCAGCTCCGGAGAGGCCAGTTTTACCAGCTCCAGTACCCGGCGCATTTTACGAGCGCTTGGGCTGTCAGAAGTACCAAAACTGGAGTGAGACAACAGAGCGACTTTTGGCACGATACCAAAACGGCTTACGGTTTCTGCTGCCATTAGCGTGATTTCTGCCAGCTGTTCTGGCGTTGGATCATCATTGACATAGGTGTCAGCAATAAAGGTATTGCCGCTTGGCAGGATAATGGCGTTCATGGCACAGGCGGTATTAACTCCGTCACGATAGCCAAATACTCCTTTAAGCACCTCATAATGCTCATGATAGCTGCCGATAGTGCCGCAAATCAGGCCATCAGCTTCACCACGTTGAACCATAATGGTGCCAATCAGCGTTGGGTTACCAATCACTGCGCGCTGAGCCTGTTCGCGAGAGACCCCTTTACGCTTCATCAACTGATAGTACTCATTCCAGTATTCATTGAAACGTGGGTCGGACTCGTTATTCACAATCTCAAAATCTTTACCTGCAACAATCTGCAGACCCAATTTTTTGATGCGCATTTCAATCACGCTTGGGCGACCAATCAGAATTGGATATGCCAGCCCCTGAGAGACGATATCCTGAGTGGCATGAAGTACGCGTTCTTCTTCCCCTTCAGCCATCACAATCCGCTTCAGCGCTTTCTTCGCCTGAGAGAAGATTGGCTTCATAAACAGATTGGTTTTGTAGATGAACTGGGTCAGATGCTCAACGTAGGCATCCATATCGGTAATTGGGCGCTCTGCAACCCCGGAGTCCATCGCTGCCTGAGCTACAGCTGGCGCGATTTTTACAATCAAACGCGGGTCAAATGGTTTTGGAATCAGGTATTCTGGTCCAAAAGAGAGTTCCTGATCGCCATAGGCGGAAGAAACCACATCACTCTGTTCAGCCAGCGCCAGATCGGCAATAGCCCGCACCGCGGCCAGTTTCATTTCTTCGTTGATCACGGTAGCGCCAACATCCAGAGCGCCACGGAACAGGAATGGGAAGCACAGAACGTTGTTGACCTGATTTGGATAATCCGAACGGCCGGTGCAGACGATAGCATCCGGACGCACCGCTTTCGCCAGTGGCGGCAGAATTTCTGGTTCCGGGTTAGCCAGCGCCAGAATCAATGGATTCTTCGCCATGCCTTTCACCATGTCCTGAGTTAATACGCCAGGACCTGAACAGCCAAGGAAGATATCTGCACCATCAATGACTTCAGCCAGACTGCGTTTACCGCTGTCTTTTACTGCGTAAAGTGCTTTGTTCTCTTCCATGTTCTCGTCGCGGCCCTGATAGATAACGCCGCGTGAGTCACAAACGGTAATATTCTCTTTGGTCATGCCCAGCGCAACCAGTAGGTTCAGACAGGCAATCGCCGCCGCACCAGCACCGGATACCACCAGCGTGACATCGCTGATTTTTTTATCCACTACCCGCAGGCCGTTTAATACCGCGGAGGCACAGATAATGGCAGTACCGTGCTGATCGTCGTGGAATACAGGAATTTTCATGCGCTTGCGCAGCGCTTTCTCAATATGGAAACACTCTGGCGCTTTAATATCTTCCAGGTTGATACCGCCAAAGGTTGGCTCCAGAGAAGCAATAATCTCAATCAGCTTATCCGGGTCAGATTCGTCAACTTCAATATCAAATACGTCAATACCGGCGAATTTTTTGAACAGTACGCCTTTACCTTCCATGACGGGTTTTCCGGCCAGGGCTCCAATGTTGCCCAAACCGAGTACGGCTGTGCCGTTAGAGATTACCGCTACCAGATTGCCACGGGCAGTATATTTGTAAGATGCCTGAGGGTCGGCGGCAATTTCTAAGCAGGGCGCAGCAACGCCCGGCGAGTAAGCCAGTGCCAGATCGCGCTGGGTAGCCAGTGGTTTGGTTGGCGTTATTTTAATTTTTCCTGGTACAGGAAACTGGTGGAAATCAAGAGCGCTTTGTTTTAATTGTTCGTCCATTATCGTGTCCTTTTCAGGGTGGTACAGGGCGACGCCGTGATACCCCGGAATAGATATAGGGTAATTATTAAAGACTGATGAGATGCAGCATCGTTATTGTTCATCTTCCACTATAACTGTTTCTTTACGTACTTATTCATTATAAAGCACAGTTAGACAGCAATCTTAACATTAAATTAATAATTGGCTACGCAAACATCAGTGGTGTTGTCGCTTATTGTGACAGGGAATAACTATTAAAGCCTTTCCCCCACGCGTCTGAATTATTTATATGCCCTGAACCGGCTAAATTGTCATCATTGATTGATTATTTTTTATAAATATCATTTGGTTGAAAAAAATAATTATTTTTCTTTTCGTATTAATCACCAGAGCTAATACCATCAACTATGCTTACTGTGTATCGGTTAGAAAGCGCTTTTCTTCAGTTTTAGTTTAGGTTAACGCTTTTTAAGGAACTTATCCGATCTCAGCATGAGGATATGTAGTCGCTATCAATAAGATGGATTAACTAAAAGGTGAGTCGACAATGAGTGCAAAATTCGAAATTTTTCTGAGTAAAAATAATGAATTCTATTTCCGCTTAAAAGCGGGTAATGGACAGATCATTCTGGGTAGTGAAGGTTATACCACCAAAGCTAACTGCCAGAATGGTATCAAGTCGGTTAAAACCCACTCTCAGGACAGCAAATATTTTGAAAAGAAAGTGACGTCTAACGACAAGTTCTCTTTCAATTTAAAAGCATCGAATGGTCAGGTTATTGGTACCAGCCAGACTTATACCTCTGAGCAGTCACGGGATGCGGGCATTGCTTCCGTTACCAATAATGCACCAGATGCAACTGTAGTAGATTTAACCGTAGAAGCCTGATTGCTTCTACCAACAGGATTTTTACACCCTGTAGTGCTTCGTCCGTTAGTGCCTTACATGGCTAACGGACTTTTTTCTTTATTACGCCAGCTTCAACTGGTTGCTGAGCGCTGGCGTAATATCTATGATTTTGCCGATATGCGGTACAGACAGTGTTGCAGTAGTGGGTGGTCTTTAGCGAGTGCCGGGTGATCAAAATAGTCCGGAGATAGTATCATTCCCAGCCTTTCCATCACCGCTCTGGAACGCTGATTAGTTATGGTAGTAAAGGCAACAATCTCTGGCAGTTCAAGCTGCTCAAAGCTGACTTGCAGTGCGCGTTTTGCTGCCTCAGTGGCGTATCCTTGTCCCCAAAAATCCTTTGCCAGCCGCCAGCCAATTTCCACACAGGGAGAAAAGGGAAGCTCATAGGCTGGAATATGCAGGCCTACATAACCAATAAATTGACCGGTGGCTTTTAATTCAACCGCCCATAAACCCCATCCACGTTCAGCAATTAGCGACTGACAGCGATCGGCCATACTATCGCTGGTGGTTCTGTCTAAGGTTGAAGGAAAATATTTCATCACCTCTGGATCGGCGTTTAGCTCAGCAAACGGTGCACGATCTTCACTACGCCACTGTCGTAGCCGCAAGCGTTCGGTTTCAGGTTCAATTAGTGTAGACATTAGATATTCCAGATTGATAGCAGAGTTTAATAATTCATTACGATAGTCAATCGTTGAGAGGGACGGGTGTTGGGGTCGTAGCAGCTTTAGCTGCCGGAGCGCCCCTAACCCGGCCAGGCCCAACGCACTCTGTAGCTGAGTACTGATGGTTTACCGACCGCTTTCGGTGCAGATATAAGCACATTGCTTTTACGGTCGGAATATTTTGCGGAAGCTGATTTATTAGGTTTATCAGCAACCTGTGCCCCCCTCATTAAATATTCACCTATACCAGCGTGTAAGCCTTCTCCAACCCGTCATCTTTATCGTCCTTATCCTGTTTATCATCCTGCTCATGGTGCTCACGAATGATAATCACAGGAGGCTCGATATCCTCATCGGCAACAGAAGCCGTTTCTGCCAGGTCGTCGCCTGAACTGTCCGTCTCCACAACCTCCTGCTGACTAATGATGTCTGGTGCTGGCATGCTGTCCTGAATCATCTGTTCATCAAAGCTGGGGTTCAGTGCCGGAGAAAGCGGGGAACTCATCAGGCTGTCCGGCATAGCAATATGTGGCAATGGGGCATCTTCCACAAAATGTACTTCCTGCTTTTTCGCCGTACGGCTGAGCAATACCAACACCAAACTACACAGTGCAAAGAAAGCATACAGAATATTGCCCCCCATCGGTTGCATCAGGGCTCCGACAATCAGAGGTCCAATACTGGCACCCACACCAAAAGACATCAGTAAACAGGCGGCCAGCGAGACTCGACGATCGGATTCGATCAGGTCATTAGCCAGCGCCACTACCAAAGGATAAAGGGTAAATTGCAGCATACCGACAACAAACCCGATCCCCAGCAAAAGTGTAAAAGAGATATGGGGCAATATGGCTAATGGCAAGGCGGCTAATGCCAGCAGCAGGGCGATAATACGCAGTAAAACCAGTCGATTATAGCGGTCAGATAGCCAGCTAAAAGGCAGTTGAGCAATCAGACCAGCACAAATGGAAACCGCCATAAACATCCCGGTTTGCTCAGTAGAAAGGGATTGCAGGCTGGTATAAACCGGAGCCAGACCATAAAAAGATCCAACCACCATACCGATAACCACGATAGAAGCCAGCACCTTGGGAATCGAACCAATAAAATAACGCAGTTCCATCGGAGCGGGTGAAATTTGCTGTACGTGACTGCGGGTGGTCAGGGCAATAGGAACCAGACAAAGTGAGAAACACAGAGCGATAATTAACAGGGTTTGAATGCCTAAATCTGGCTGCAGGATTAAAACGATCTGCCCCAGGGCCGTTCCCAGATAAGAGGCCGCCATATAAAAGCCGAACACCACGCCTCGTTGATTAGGTTCTGCCTGATCGTTAAACCAGCTTTCTAACACCATATACTGGCACATCAGACACAGGCCAATAATCAGTCTCAGGGCCACCCACACCACCAGAATTTCAGTGATACCGTGCATCAGTACCGCAGCAGTAATAATCCCGGCACAGGCCACATAGGTTCGGATATGCCCTACCCGAATAATCAATGAGTAGCCGACCTTACCCCCAATCACCAGACCAATATAGTTTGCGGCAATAATTGCCCCAATAAAGGCACCGCTCACATTGGTTGATGCTAATCGCAGGGAGATATAGGTGGTCAGCAGCCCGGAACCCAACAGCATAATCATGGTTGTGGTATACAGGGGAAAAAACACGCCAAGGGCTTTTCTCACGGATCCTCCGGTGGAGTTTTTTTAACCAGCGTCCGATGGTAACAAAATATATCCACAAGAAATAGTGACGGGCGGTTTTAGGGTAGGATCTGCCTGAATAACATAAAGCGTTCTCAGAGGTTTGATTGATCGCTTTTCCCCCGATATGATGCAGCACTAAGGAATTGGAACGAGGTGAAGGTCATGAATGGAGAACAGGCGTCTGTACCAGCAATCGGTATTGATTTAGGGACAACCAACAGTCTTATTAGCGTTTGGCAAGATGGCAAAGCCCATCTGATCCCTAATGCACTGGGGGAATACCTGACCCCTTCCGCCATCAGCGTTGATGAGGATGACTCTATTCTGATTGGCCGGGCGGCATTGTCTCGCCTGACAACTCACCCGACTAAAACCGCTTCACTGTTTAAACGCTATATGGGCAGTAATCGCCAGTACAAACTGGGCGATAAGACTTTTACCGCCCCTGAACTTTCAGCGCTGGTACTAAAATCCCTTAAAGCCGATGCCGAGGCCTGGCTAGGTCAACCGATTACCGATGTCGTCATCTCTGTTCCGGCCTATTTTAGCGATGAGCAGCGTAAACAAACGCGCTTTGCTGCTGAACTGGCAGGATTAAATGCAGTACGTTTAATCAATGAACCGACCGCCGCCGCCATGGCTTATGGGCTGCATACTCAGGAGTTTGGGCGTACGCTGGTGTTTGATCTGGGAGGCGGAACATTTGACGTTACCGTACTGGAATACGCACTGCCTCTGATTGAAGTTCACTCCTCAGCCGGTGATAACTACCTTGGTGGCGAAGATTTTACTCATGCCTTGGTGAAAGCCTGCCTGAAAGAGTGGAAGCTGGACGAAAGTACTATTACTCCGAAAGCGATGGCTCGCCTCAATGACAGTGCTGAAGAGATCAAATGTGGCCTGAACAATCAGGAGAGCGTGCTGACCTGGCACTGGCAGGACAAAGAATGGCACTACTATCTTGACGACCAACAGGCTGAAAAGCTGTGGTTACCATTGCTAAATCGTCTTCGTGCGCCTATTGAGCAGGCGCTGAGTGATGCGCGCTTACAGCCAAGCCAACTGGATAATCTGGTGCTGGTGGGTGGAGCTTCCCGCCTGAGCGTTATCCAGCGCATGGTAGTACGACTGTTTGGCAAAATGCCCCATCAGCACCTGGATCCCAGCACTATTGTGGCGTTAGGTGCTGCTGTACAGGCTGCCTGCCGCTTGCGCAATGAAGACATTGATGAAGTTATCCTGACGGACGTTTGCCCTTACACACTGGGAATTGCCACCAGTAACGATAAAACTTCAGGTATCTTCTCACCGATTATTGAACGTAATACCGTAGTACCCACCTCCCGGGTTGAGACTTTCTATACCAACCATCCGGAGCAAAAATTCATTCGGGTGGCGGTCTATCAGGGGGAAAGCCCTCGGGTGGATAACAATATTCTGGTGGAATCGTTCGAAGTTCCGGTAGAACCCAATGGCCGTATCCAATCGCTGGATATCCGCTTTAGCTACGACATCAACGGACTGCTGGAAGTGGATGTCAACATGCTGGAAACCGGCAGCAGCTACTCCAAAGTCATCGACCATAGCCCGATAGGACTAAGCGAAAGCCAAAAACAAGCCAGTCACGACCGGCTTAAAGCGCTGAAAATCCACCCGCGAGATGCCATCCCAAACCGCGCACTACTGGCCCGACTCGAACGTGCCTGGTCCCAATCCCTCGGCGACCAACGCATGCAAATCGGCATCTGGCTTCAGGAGTTCGACCAAACCCTGGCCGAACACAAAGAAGAACTGATAACTCAGGTAAGAGAAAGACTAATCGACTACCTGAACTCAATGAAGCTTTAATGATTAATTCAATGAATTATTAAGTAGTTTGATAGGTTTTGTCTGTTAACAAAGTCAATCGTCGGGAGGGACGGGCGTGGGGGTCGACTTGGCGTCAGCCAACGAAGTGCCCGTAGCCCGGCCAGGCCCGACGCACTCCAAACTCAAGTACAGATTGTTCCCCGGCCGAGCACAAACTCAATATAAGCACTTTGCTATCACGGCCGGAATACCCTCAAATGCCAATTTAAAAACCACAACAGCGCTACAACCCCCCCTGACACATATACTTCAGCTCCAAATAATCATCAATCCCATACTCAGAACCTTCACGCCCCAGCCCCGACTGCTTCACACCGCCAAACGGCGCCACTTCATTAGACAGCAAACCGGTATTAATACCGACCATGCCATATTCCAGCGCTTCACTGACGCGCCAGATACGGGCACTGTCTTTACTGTAGAAGTAGGCTGCCAGCCCATAAATGGTGTTATTGGCCAGACGGATAGCCTCTTTCTCATCGTCAAAAATCACCAATGGGGCCACCGGGCCAAAGATCTCTTCATCCAGTAACTTTGCACCCTCAGGAACATCACCTAACACGATGGGATTAACAAAGTTACCCCCCAATGGATGAGCCTTATCGCCGGTGAGCATTTTGGCCCCATGGGAAACAGCGTCATCAACCAGTGACTGTACTTTCTCCACCGCTTTCTGATTAATCATTGGGCCAATATTTACCCCTTCATCCAATCCGTTTCCTACCTTCAGTTCGTTCACCCGACGAGTAAATTGCTCGGCAAAAGTGGAATAAACCTCACGGTGAATATAAAAACGGTTAGCACAAACGCAAGTCTGCCCGGCATTGCGGTATTTTGCCGCAATGGCACCCTCAACGGCGGCAGGAATATCCGCATCATCAAAAACAATAAAAGGCGCATTGCCCCCCAATTCCAGCGATACTTTCTTAATCGTCTCGGCACTTTGTCGCATCAACAAACGGCCTACTTCAGTGGAACCGGTAAAGGTCAGTTTACGGATATCCGGATGAGCAGTGAGTACCCCGCCAATTGGGCCAGATTTCCCGGTTACCACATTAAAGACTCCGGGAGGAATACCTGCGCGTCGGGCCAGTTCTGCCATTGCCAGTGCGGAATAGGGCGTTTCACTGGCGGGTCTTAACACCATGGTACAGCCCGCAGCCAGTGCCGGAGCCGCTTTACGGGTGATCATTGCCGCCGGAAAGTTCCACGGTGTAATTGCAGCGCAAACGCCGATGGGTTGTTTTATCACCATCAGGCGTTTATCCGCCGTTGGCGAGGGAATCACGTCACCATTGGTTCGTTTACACTGTTCGGCAAACCATTCGATAAAAGATGCGGCATAGCGAATTTCGCCTTCGGCTTCTGCCAGTGGTTTTCCCTGCTCACGGGTCATGATCATGGCTAAGTCTTTGCGGTTCTCGATCATTAAATCGAACCATTTACGTAGCAGTATTGATCGCTGGTGAGCCGGTAACGCTTTCCAGCCGTTTAGCGCTAAACGAGCGGCTTCTACGGCAATCAGCGTATCGTTTTCGTTCATATCGGGTATCTGACCTAAACGTTCGCCGGTTGCCGGGTCGAATACCTCGAGGTGATTTTTACTACCGGCATCCAGCCAGATACCGTTAATAAATGCCTGCTGTTTAAACAACGTTGGATCATTAAGTTTCATCAGATTGACCTCCGGAAATAGTTTTCAGGGTAGCCTTTAAGGATAGACCATCGAATATGGACATTTTGTGATGAATTATCGACATCCGAATGAATACCGGATGCCGATAACAGATAATTATCAGAGTTAACTACAGTAGTTCAGCGATTGCTTTGCCGACTTCCTGAGTTGAAGCGTTGCCACCCAGATCGCGGGTTTTAGGACCTTGGGCGATAGCCTGTTCAATGGCATGCAGAATGCCATCGTGCGCCTGTTGATAGCGGCTATCTCCTTCACCGAGGAAGCCCAGCATCATGGCACCGGTCCAGATCATAGCAATGGGATTGGCAATGTTCTGACCGTAAATGTCTGGTGCAGAGCCATGTACCGGTTCAAACATCGACGGAAAATTACGCTCCGGATTAATATTGGCTGATGGAGCGATACCAATGGTGCCGGCACAGGCCGGGCCGAGGTCTGACAGAATATCGCCAAACAGGTTAGAGGCCACCACCACATCAAAACGTTCAGGGGTAAGCACGAAGCGAGCACAAAGAATATCAATATGCTGCTTGTCCCAGGCAATTTGCGGATAGTTTTCTGCCATCAGCGCCAGACGCTCATCCCAGTAAGGCATACTGATAGCCATACCGTTGGATTTAGTGGCCGAGGTCAGTTTTTTGCGTGGGCGAGTCTGGGCCAGTTCAAAAGCATACTTCAGGATGCGGTCAACACCGTGGCGAGAGAAGATTGACTCTTGCACCACAAACTCCCTGTCAGTACCTTCAAACATACGACCACCAAGGGAAGAGTATTCCCCTTCGGTGTTTTCCCTCACCACGTAAAAATCGATATCGCCAGGTTTTTTATTGGCCAGCGGGCAAGGAACCCCTGGAAACAGGCGTACCGGGCGCAGGTTAACATATTGGTCAAACTCACGGCGAAACTTAAGCAGTGAACCCCACAGGGATATGTGGTCAGGCACTTTGTCCGGCCAGCCAACGGCACCAAAATAGATGGCATCAAACGACTGAAGTTGTTTAAACCAGTCGTCCGGCATCATGCTGCCATGCTCAAGATAATAATCACAGCTGGCCCAGTCGAAGGTATGAAACTCAAGATTAAGATCCCAACGTCGGGCTGCGGCTTCCAGCACGCGGACCCCTTCTGGTAATACTTCTTTGCCGATACCGTCGCCGGGAATGGCGGCAATTCTGTAAGTCTTATTCATCAGGGGCCTCTCTTGTGTGATTAAATTAACTCAATGGGCATCTTGTCTGTTTTATGGCTGGTTAAACCATCCATTAGCCGGAGGTCCGGCTTTATTGGCAAAAGGAACACCCGGTGCCAGTAACAGGTAAATAATGCTTAAGGTCATGGTGACAGGAAATATCGTGGATACTACCGCCATGATGATGATGGCGGTATTACTCAAATTCAGGTCATTTGCCCGTCTGATCATGGCACCAAGACTGCTGGTCAGAAACAACGCCACTAAAACCAGTGGACCTATAGCGCTGTCTGACATTTTGATCATAATGACACCGATAATAAAACTCAGCAGCGTACCCAGCAGCAACTGGGCGGCAAAACCGGTACGATTCAGGCGGGATTTAAAGCGCCAGAACTCCCAGAATTTGCTGGGCTGTTGATTTGTCTGCACCGGATTTTTGCCACGGTAGCGGGATTCCTGCAACAACAGTTTAGCCACCAGACGCAACGTAATATCTTCATTGGGGTTTTGCTGACAATCCCATAGCGATTTCTGACTATTTTCAGAAAGAACCCGGTGAGGATTACGACGCATATCCAGCGTTTCGCTAATCAGTTCTTTCAGTCGTGGATTACGTACTTCATTGATTTGCGCATAAGGTGTCGCGTTAAGCAACGCTTCTCTTAGCGCTTGTTCAGCTTCGTTGCTGAGTTGCATCTCTTCTATCAGGGTGGTGAAACGTTTTTCCCGGCCATTGAGGCCAAACCAGGCGCAGGCGGCATAGAACACCATTTGATTAATATTCGAGGATTTCTCAATACGACCTCGCCATTCCAGACTGCTGATATAAAAATGGTCGATGGAATAGGAACGGGTAGTTTGCTGATTTTCCAGATAGTCTTCCGGCGTAATCGGTAGTCTGGTCCATGAGTGATGCTGAAGAATATAGCTCAGCGTTAACTTATCCCGATATTGCTCAACGATATTATCCTGCTGCACATCCAACTGGTTAATTAACTGGCAGAATTCATACAGCGGGTGCTGCTCTTCTGGCGTTATATTTTTCGCCTGTATCAGCATCGGCAATGATTCTGCCGGTCTTTCCAATAGCAAAACTAATGCATAGCACTGGCGGCACCATTGCCAGTAATCCTGATTATTGTCAGGTTCCGGCAGTGAGGCACTGTTATTCAGGGCAATAAAGCTGATCCAGTCAGTGATGGTTTCCAGATTGCCGCCAAACGTCTCACTGTTGGCTAAACGCTCTAACTGTTCATTGGCCAACCAGCGCCGTTGCAACAACCAATGCAGGCACTGCAAATGTGCTTCGGAATCGCGCTGAGCCAGTTCTGCCGGTAGCGCTTCAGGTTGTGGGGCATATAACCAATGGGTAAAGGCTTGAATAACCATGGATGTTTTCAGCCAGTCCAGACGTTGCTGAGCCTGTAGCTTGAATCGGCTCAGAATCAGGTCGTCTAACGGATCGCCACTTTCTGGCTCATCAATAATTTGCTGTAACAGGGTTTCATTTCCCAACCGCAGCATGCTGGCATGGCGATAGAGATGCACTACCGGATCGCTGCCGTCATCCAGAATCAGATGGCGAATCATAGTGATTGGCGTCTCTTTATGCAGTCGCCATTTAGCAAAATCCTCGGCTATCAGCGGCATAGGACTTTGTAATACTTCACCCCAGCGCAACAAGGTTTTGGTAGTTTGGGTTGGGGTAATATAACGCTGTTCTGGTGCATCAATGGCTACGCCATCGGCCGGGAGATATTGTGCATTATCCAACGCCTGAATCAGCAGCGGCGTACGTTCAGGGGAATGATTAACGCACCAGGTTAATAGCCAGGCCTCGGCGGTGGCATGGCGTTCAGCCTGATACAAACGGATCCAAAACGGTAATGCCCAGTCGTCATGACCGGACATGGAACACTGAGAAGCGTACAAATAAAGCCAGTCGCTATTCTCCGGATCTTTGGTCAGCTGTTGCAGGCAATAGTCGCTGAGATGTTCAGAACCGATCCCTGCCAGCGTGTACCAGCGGCAGCGTAGTTCCATGACTTCCGGGGAATCAGGCCAGTAGACCACCATTGATTGCAGCAGATATTCTCGCAGCATCCAGGCTGGTCTTTCCCAAAACAGGAAATTAATTGAATTGATATGATCTACGCTGGCGTTTTGTGCCGCCAGCGGCAGGCCCGCAAGCAGCGTCATATCAAAGATGTCGCCTTTGGCAATATAGTCGAGATAGTCGTCCAGATGTTCGACGCTTTCGCCTCTTAGTTCGGTAATCCGCTGTTTCCAGCGCATACGCTCGGCCAGAATCTGAACGCAGTCTCTGGAGACATAGCTGGTGTTATACAACATCATCAGCAATGACCAGCGCAACTGGTTAGTCACTTCGATGGAGTGACTATCAATTTTCTGAATGTATTGATGCCATGCATCCGGCTGATAGCGCTGATTCGCATCGTTTAACAGGGTTTCGAGATCCTCAGTTAGCTGGTCAATGACCTGCTGCTCAGGATGCAGTTCCTTGATTTCGGGCTCTGGTTCCGTCTCAACGACGGGCTCGATGGGCTCATTATCCAGCGCAGAGATTGGTCGGAAGTCTGACTGAATCCCTTTTTTGGCCTGTTCATAAGCCTGACGCAGGTTTTGGAAACCCTGAGGGTCGTTTTCCGGATGATGTTCGGGTAGTTTTTTTCGGTAAGCGTTACGGATGATTTCCTGATCGTCCGTGGGCTCAATGCCTAATATTTGCCAACAGCTCAGATTCATGACCAGTCAACCTCCTGTAGTGACTGAGGCTTTTCCATCTCCAGCTCGGCTGGATCCATTTCCCATATCAGATGCCGATAAGGACTGTCTGGCTCGGTAAACAGATAGCGGGAAATGGTCATATTTGAATCCAGCGTACCTTTACTGTTCAGGGCATAGCCTTTAAGTTCGGGCTGCTCTTCACTGATGGATAGCCAGAAGGTTCTGCCAATCAGAAAACCAGAGGCGTACTCCTGCCAACTGGCATAGTAGTGGCGGGCTCGATGGGCAATACGGCAGTGAAACCACAGGCTTTCCTGTTCGGTTATCCACTGGTTTAACACACCAACACGGCACAGGAAGCTCATCCGGCACAGATCCCAGGAACGGATGCCTCCCGATCCGCACATTAATGCAGTATCGGCTACAAACTCCAGTAATACCTGACGTGACTCTTCCTGATGGGCTGAGTATTCCCGCCAACGGTTTGGTGTTAGCTGGTGCCATAAATAGTAAGGATAGGAGAGTTCGTCAGCATGTCCGTGGTCGATCATGCGGGTAACGGTATCGAATAATGATTCTCTGGAATCGATGTCCCAACTCTCTCTTAAATCCAGAGAGGAATCGTTTGGATAAAAGTTCGGTGCGGTGTAAGACGCCCCGTATTCAATGTTTAGCGCGACCATTGGGGCCGATAGGGCGTATAGCCAGTGTTGATATTGTTGGTCCATCAATAAGCTCAACGGGGGTGAAAAAATGGTTATTCAGGATACTACTACAGAAAGAAAACGCCTTCAAAGATGGAAAAATGTGTTGTGAGACACCTCAGATACTGTTATCACTTTGTTTCTGGAAAAACTGCAACTACACATTGTGATATGCCAAAAGGGATATCCGGAGGTGTGCCTTTGTTTATCAATCTGCGGGTTGATAAAAATTGTTCTATGCTCAATCCGCTCTGATATTTTCTGCCTGTTATAACAGGCGCTGAAACTCTACTTTATGAGGATAACTCAGGTGTCACAAGCTACGACTTCACAAAAGACGCTGGTTCAAAAAGGGGTGTCTAAGCATAAGCTGTTGACGATTGCCGGTCTGGGGTGGATGTTTGATGCTTTGGACGTCGGGCTGCTGTCGTTTTTATTAGCAGCGCTGAAACAAGACTGGGGACTAACGGCTCAACAAATGGGCTGGATTGGCAGCATTAACTCTATCGGCATGGCGGTAGGGGCGTTTGTATTTGGCGTAATGGCGGATCGTACCGGGCGCAAATCAGCGTTTATTGTCACATTGTTGTTGTTTAGCGTTGGTAGTGGGCTGACAGCACTGGTGTCTACTCTGGCTGCTTTGCTGGTGCTGCGTTTTATTATTGGTATGGGGCTGGGTGGAGAATTACCTGTCGCCTCAACGCTGGTATCCGAGAGTGTTGAATCTCACGAACGTGGTCGTATTGTGGTACTGCTGGAGAGCTTCTGGGCGTTTGGCTGGCTGGCGGCGGCCCTGATTGCTTACTTTATCATTCCAAACTATGGCTGGCGTGTGGCGATGTTAATCAGTGCATTACCTGCATTCTATGCCATTTATCTGCGTTTGAATTTGCCAGACTCACCGCGCTTTAAACGGGCGGAAACCAAAGAGGCTAAGCCTTCAATTATCAGCAATATCACTGCCGTCTGGTCCAGTGATTATCGTAAAGCGACGCTGATGCTGTGGATTCTGTGGTTCTGCGTGGTGTTTTCTTACTATGGTATGTTCCTGTGGCTGCCGAGCGTAGTGATGCTGAAGGGCTTTAGTCTAGTGAAAAGCTTCCAGTATGTCCTGATTATGACGCTGGCCCAACTTCCGGGTTACTTCACTGCTGCATGGCTGATTGAGCGCTACGGGCGTAAGTTTGTGTTGGCGACCTATCTGACAGGAACCGCGGTTTCAGCCTATTTCTTTGGCGCTTCTGATACCGTTGCTCAACTGTTGATCTTTGGCATGCTGTTGTCATTTTTCAATCTGGGGGCATGGGGTGCTTTATATGCCTATACGCCGGAACAATATCCCACCGCGATCCGCGGTACGGGTGCCGGAATGGCGGCCTCCATTGGTCGGATTGGTGGTATTTTAGGGCCACTGATGGTGGGTTATCTGGTGGCAATGAATAGCTCGATCACGCTGATTTTTAGTCTGTTTTGTGCGTCGATAATGGTGGCGGTGGTAGCGGTTATTTGGTTGGGGAGGGAGACTAAGCAGATGGATTTGATACCGTAACGGTCTGTTTAGCTCTTGAGTCATTTCGGCCGCTAATGATGTAGCGTTTAGTTCAACTATCGGGAGGCGGCCGAGCAGGGGGCGTTGGGGCGAACGTCCCCTGCACCCCCGCGCCTTCGCACCCGAATCCAGGTCGCCTTGCGGCGACTTCCCTCCGCCTTCACTCGGGCTTACGCACTGACACTGATTCGGTTTATTCGCCTCATCCATGAGGCTCACCCCTGTTGGGCGTGCTACCCTCTTTCAGTTGTCGGCTGAATTCCAGTGCTCCTTAAGGTCAACGGTTTTAAGGTCAAAAGCTTAAGAGAGAAGGGCAAGGGCTTTCATAGCGGGAATGCATTTTGTTGAAGGGATTTATATGACTGGTGAGATAGCTAATTATTCGATTGGTTTGGCGGCGGTGGCGGATATTCCGTTTATTGCTTCGATTGAAGCGGCGGCTGCGACGATGTTTCCGGAGTCTGTTTTGCCGGCAGCGCAGCGGCAGGAGACGACTCCTATTGGTTTATTGCAGCAGGCTCAGGCAGAGAAACGATTATGGGTGGCGCAGCAGGATGGCCAGCCGGTTGGTTTTCTTCTGGCAGATCGGGTAGGGGAATGGGGTTGGGTTCAGGAGGTGAGTGTACATCCTGATGCGGGCGGTCGGGGTATTGGTAAGCAGCTGATTATGCAAGTACTTGAATGGTCATGTCAGCAGCAGTGCCAGTATGTCGGGCTGACGACGTTTCGTGATGTGGCCTGGAATGGTCCTTTTTACCAACGTCTGGGTTTTATGGCATTTGACCGACTGCCAACACCTGAGTTTTTACAGCAGGCATTGGCAGGTGAACGGGAATGGAGCCGTTTTTGTCGGGTGGCAATGTATTATCCCCTGAAACCGCAGTGAGATGGTTCAGAGGATAGCTGACAGGGGAATTACTCTCCGCTTACGGCATTAATGTACTTTTCCAGTACGATATTTTTACCACACAACACCACAGCGACTTTCTTGCTTTGAAATTCGGGGGCCAGCCGTAGTGCTGTGGCAAGGGCTACGCCAGCGGCTCCTTCAATCATCCAGCGATCGGTGCGGGCGATCAAACGCATGGCGTCGCGGATCTCTTGTTCACTGACTAATTCGCAACGATCGATGACCTGTTGACAAACAGGAAAAGTTATCGCTCCGGGTTCTACGCCGCCAGCAGTGCCGTCTGACAGGGTTTCCTGCTCTTCTACCTCGATAATTTTACCCGCCTTGAGGCTGGCATACATACTGGGTGCATTGGCAGGCCAGCAACCAATAATTTGAGTTTTAGGGGATAAATGCTTGAGGGCAGTGCCAATACCCGATATCAAACCTCCACCGCCAACGGCAATAAATACCGCATCCAGACCCTCTATTTGTTCTGCTATCTCTATGCCAGCAGTGCCCTGCCCGGCAATAATATATTTATCGTTATAAGGAGAAACAAAGGGCTTGCCCTGTAATCCAGCCTGCCTTGATGCCTCCAGCTCAGCCGCCAGCGCATCGCCTTCAACCAGTTCAATATCTGCGCCAAATGCGCGAATAGCATCCAGCTTTACCTGTGCCGCTGTAGCGGGAGCATACACGGTAACGGCTACGCCAGCTTCGCGTGCGGCCAATGCTAATGCCTGTCCATGGTTACCGGTTGAAGCGGTGATTACGCCGCTCTGGCGTGATGTTTCATTGAGTAAGCGTATCTTATTGACAGCTCCCCGAAACTTAAATGACCCCGTATGCTGCAGGTGTTCGCATTTCAGATAGATCTGGCAGCCGCTGATTAATGATAACAATGGGCTATAGTCCAGCGGTGTGGTTCTGACCTGAGGACGAATTGCCATATGGGCTTCGGTAATCAATGGATAGAGGGAATTCATACGCGCTCCTTTAGGTTAGCAAACTTAGTTTTATCCTCTGGTTGATGGGTTGTCGAGCGGCAAGTTAATTGAAAGTGAAAAGGGAGACTATTTTTAGTGAAATTATGCGAGATATCGCGAAGAATTTGTTCTGAAATAGACCGCGTTAATCAATATACTGAGCTCAAATGACAGGCAGTAAAGTAACAAAAATCTTCAGGGAGAGGGCCGTGTTCAGAGTTATTTTTATATTACTGGCAGCAATATTTTCACCCATGCTGCTGGCACAAACCGAAGGCGGTATGACCTTTGCCCATAAAGACTGGGAAATTGCCTGTGATAATACCCGTACCTGCCGTGCTGCGGGCTATGGCATCAACGAAGGGGAACTTTCAGTGTTGCTGATGCGCCATGCGGGAGTCGGCCAAAAGGTCAGTGGGACCTTAGTTTTTGCTAGTTTTAACGATGATGAACAAACGCCTCAAAAGCAGAATACGGCGAAACTGTGGATTGACAGTAAGTCACAGGGCGCGCTGGCACTGGGTGAAAATACCCGTTTTCAATTATCTGATGCTCAGATTGAGACGCTGATTACTGCGCTGATTCGCGATAAGAAGGTTGAGTTTGAATACGATAAAAAGCGCTGGCAGCTTTCTGGTGCAGGTTTTAATGCCGTTATATTAAAAATGGATGAGTATCAGGGACGACTGAACACGCCGGGGGCTATCCTTCGTAAAGGAAACCGAAGTGAAAGTGAGGTATTGCCTGCTCTTGCTCGCCCTGAAATTATTGCGGCGGACGTTAATAAGAAAGCAACGCCGGTTGATTTAACGCCGGATCAAGTTAATAAAGTGAGTCACTGGTTAAAGCCAACGATTGAGGCGGAATGTCCCGGTGTTGATGATGCTAGTGACGGTAAAAATAACTGGAAAGCTATTAATGTTGACGCTAAACACTCACTGATTCAGGTGTTGTGCTGGCGTGGGGCTTATAACGAAGGTCTGGCTTATTGGCTGGTGGATAATAATTTCAGCACTGAGCCTAAATTCATCACGTCTTCGGCCAGTGATTATGGCGATGGCATTATTTATTTGTCTCAGAAAGGTCGTGGGCTTGGCGACTGCTGGTGGGTAAAAAACTGGGTGTGGGATGGCAAAAACTTTGTTGTCAGCGAAGAGCTTTCTACCGGCGCCTGTAATGGCATAGAAGCCGGTGGTCCGTGGCAATTATATACCGTAGTCAGCACGGTGAAATCACTACAGGATATTGATGATGATAATGCAGCGGTAAAAGAGTTGTATCAGGCGCTGGAGGAAGAGCGTAAAAAGGACAATCAGTTACCGGTGGATAAAGTCATGGAGCGTTATTCACATATCAGCGATAACCAGACTGAGTTTACCCTTCAATATATTGAACAAAATGGTGAATATCGTCTGCCAACAGAAAAATCATCAGCCGATATTAGCGATGATGAATGGCAAGCGTTTGTGAAGTCTGATGTGATAGCCGAAGAGACCGAACAGCGCGGAGCTTCTTATACGCTGGTGGATTTGGATGGCGACGGTCAGCGAGATTTGATTATCGATGCTTATATTGGTGGTACGGGGCTATTTAGCGATATTAGTGTATTAAAAAGACATAAAACTGAGTTTAATCCGGCAGGACCCAGCGCGCAAAACGGTGAGTTTGTTCCGGTAACCATGTATTCGTTGAACGGTCGTGGTGCTAATCAGGCTGACTATTGGATAAAACTCAATGGGCAAGTCTATGTTGCTTATCGCAACAGTACTTTTGGTACAGATAATATCTATTTGTTAAAGCCGTTTAGTCAGTCAGCAAAAATACCAAAGATTACGATTCGTTATGAATATGCTCTGGCGTTGAGGAAAGAAAATGAACAGCCAAAAGAGGTGGTTCTGGATGCTGCCGAGCAGAGTGAACTGGAAAAAAGCTTAGCCAGAATGTCTAATCAAATGTTGCATGATGGCCTTCCTGTATGGAGTTTTGATAATCCAATTTGTCCTATTCCAGCTTCAGTCAGCAAAGAAAAGGCGCAGTTTTACTATACCGGTGACCATCTGCATTACACCGTTGAACGGGTGGCTGATATCCCGGTGTGGTTAAAAGGGAAATGCTATGTTGGTAGCGTAGGTAGTCTTTTTGGTTCTTACTCCCCCAAGGAGGGGGTTGAGGCGTTTATGGTGATTACATCACCCGAAGAAAACGAGTCATTCCATACTTCAGTTGATTTAACCGGCTCAAGAAAAGTGCTGTCGATTAACCATTCCCGAGTGGATGTGGCAGAAAGCCACGGTATTTACGCTCGATAACACATATACAGGGCGCATTGAGCTTGCGCCCTGTCTGCCTTTTTTCTGCTATTTCAAACAGATCTGCTACTTTTTCAGCTCCGGGTATCCCTGTCCATCATTTAAATAGTCCTCTGGTGAAATAATCGAATTGTACGTTTTGCGATCCAGATCGTAGTACAATTTAATTAAATTGAATTACAATCTCGTCATCGCAGTAGAAATACTCGCCATTTTTAACATCGTGTACAAGACAGGTGAGGGTCAGACAGATAAAGTTGGTAAAAACCGAAACTGATGTTGTAACGGCACAGTTTTCAGTACAACAACGACACTTATCACTCTGGAGTTATGGATGCCACAGTCTGAAATGAGCAAAACCGATCGCATTATTATCGAGCTGGGTAAGCAGATCGTACACGGTAAATATATTCCCGGTTCTGCGTTACCGGCAGAAACCGATCTTTGTGAAGAATTTAATACCTCACGCAACATTATTCGTGAGGTGCTGCGCGCACTGGCAGCAAAGCGTTTAGTGGAGGTGCAGCGTTATCGGGGAGCATTTGTCACTTTTCGCAATCAGTGGAGCTATCTCGACAGTGACGTTTTGCAATGGATTCTTGAGCATGATTATGACCCCCGGTTAATTGCCTCAATGAATGAAGTGCGTCACCTGGTCGAGCCAAGCATGGCCCGTTGGGCTGCGGAACGAGCAACACCCACCGAGCTGGTACAAATTGAAAGCGCGCTAAATGACATGATTATTCACAGTCAGGATCTCGATGCGTTTAACCGGGCAGATATTCGTTTTCATCAGGCTATTTTGGTGGCGACCCACAATCCAATATTACAGCAGTTAGGGGTTGCGATTAGTTCGCTACAACATGCGGTGTTTGAACGCACTTATATGCCAGATGAAGATAATATGCCTCGCACACTGCGGGAGCATAAGGACTTGTACGATGCGATTCGTCATCAGGATATTGAGGCCGCAGAGAAGGCCGCTCTGGCGATGATTGCCAGTTCCACTCAGCGTTTGAAGGAGTCTACATGATTGAGCAATTTATCGGCGTTGATTGGGGTTCAACCAATCTGAGAGCCTGGTTATTTGATGGCGATCTTTGCGTCGATACTCTGCGTTCTGAACGGGGTGTTACCCGTTTTGACGGGCAGCAGCCGGAAGCGATTTTTCATCAGCTGTTTGATAACTGGCTGGCTCAGTATCCTGACGGTATTCCCGTTGTTATGGCCGGCATGATTGGTAGCAATGCCGGATGGATTCCTACTCCTTATCAAATGTGTCCGGCAAATTTAAGTCAGATCTCTCATCACTTAATGCCGGTGACTCAGCTAGCGCCAATGCGCGCCTGGATTGTGCCAGGCCTTGCCATTAATCAGGATGGCAACTGTAACGTCATGCGTGGTGAAGAGACTCAGTTAGTGGGTGCTCATGCACAAAAGTCAGCCGCTTATTATGTGATGCCAGGCACCCATTGCAAATGGGTGCAAATGGATGGCGATACGGTAGCTGATTTTCGGACGGTTATGACCGGTGAATTGCATCATTTGCTGATTAACCATTCTCTGGTTGGTGCGGGTATAGGGGTTCAACGCGAATCGCAACAGGCATTCAGACAAGGAATGGAAGTTGGCTTTAATGAAACCCATATTATTCGTCGCCTGTTTGAAACCCGGGCGTCTCATGTTCTTGGGCAGTTAGATCCTTCGGTGGTTCAGGAGTGGTTATCCGGGCTGCTTATTGGTAACGAAGTGGCGCAAATGCAGCGGCAATATGTCGATGTGAATCAGCGCGGTATCACGATTATCGGTAACCAGAGTTTGACGGCGCGTTATCGTGAAGCGCTGGCTTTAGCCGGTATTCCACATCAGGCCATTGATGGAGATGATGCCTTTAAATCCGGTATAAGGAGTCTGGTTTATGAGCTGGAAAACTAATTTTCCGCTAATTGCTATTTTGCGCGGTATTAAGCCTCAGGAAGTGGAGGCCCACGTTTCCGCCCTGATTGAGTCTGGTTTTGATGCCATTGAAATCCCCCTGAACTCACCGCCGTGGGAAATCAGTATTCCAAAGATGGTAGAGCAGTTTGGCTCTCAGGCGCTGATTGGTGCAGGTACGGTATTAACGGTTGCTAACGTGGAACGGTTAGCCTCAATGGGCTGCCAAATGATTGTGACACCGAATACCAATCCTGCGGTTATTCGACGCTCTGTGGAGTTTGGTATGACGGTATGTGCTGGCTGTGCCACGGCAACAGAAGCATTTACCGCACTGGAGGCCGGGGCTCAAACGCTAAAAATATTCCCTTCTTCATCTTTTGGTCCTGACTATATTAAAGCGCTGAAAGCCGTTTTACCGCCAGAGGTACCGGTGTTTGCCGTGGGAGGCGTGACGCCGGAAAACCTCCATCAATATATGCGGGCGGGTTGCGTTGGTGCAGGGCTGGGAAGCGACTTATATCGTGCTGGCCAGTCACCAGAGCAGACTCGCCAGCAAGCGCAACGTTTTGTTAAAGCCTATAAGGAAGTGCAGTTATGAAAATTACTAAACTCACCACTTACCGTTTAGCTCCACGCTGGATGTTTCTTAAAGTAGAAACCGATGAAGGCGTGACTGGCTGGGGGGAACCGGTGATTGAAGGCCGTGCTCGTAGCGTTGAAGCAGCGGTACATGAACTGTCAGAGATGATTATTGGTCAGGATCCTGCCCGTATTAATGATATCTGGCAAACCCTGTATCGCGGCGGATTTTATCGCGGCGGTCCTATTCTGATGAGTGCTATCTCTGGTATCGATCAGGCATTGTGGGATATCAAAGGTAAAGTGTTAGGGGTTCCGGTTTACCAACTGTTGGGTGGACTGGTGCGCGATAAAATTAAAGCCTATAGCTGGGTAGGCGGCGATCGCCCATCGGATGTAATCTCTGGTATTAACAAACTGAAAAATATCGGTTTTGATACCTTCAAGCTAAATGGCTGTGAAGAGATGGGGATCATTGATAATTCACGTAAAGTGGATGAAGCCGTAGCGGTAGTGGCTGAAATTCGTGAGGCTTTTGGTAATAGCATTGAGTTTGGTCTGGATTTCCACGGCCGTGTTGATGCACCAATGGCAAAAATTCTGATTAAAGAACTGGAGCCTTATCGCCCGCTGTTTATTGAAGAGCCAGTGTTGGCGGAACAGGCGGAATACTATGTTCGTCTGGCGGCGCAAACCCATATCCCTATTGCAGCCGGTGAGCGCATGTTCTCCCGCTTTGATTTTAAACGCGTACTGGCGGATGGCGGCCTGGGTATTGTTCAGCCCGATCTTTCCCATGCGGGTGGTATTACCGAGTGTTATAAGATTGCAGCAATGGCGGAATCTTATGATGTGGCGTTTGCTCCACATTGCCCACTGGGGCCGATTGCGCTGGCTTCCTGCCTGCATATTGATTTCGTGGCGCGTAATGCCGTGCTTCAGGAACAGAGTATGGGCATTCACTATAATCAGGGCGCAGAACTACTGGATTACGTGCTGAACAAAGAAGACTTCTCAATGGAAGATGGCCATTTCTATCCACCAACCAAACCAGGGTTAGGGGTGGAAGTGAATGAAGAGTTGGTGATTGAACGTAGTAAGCAAGCTCCTGACTGGCGTAACCCAATTTGGCGTTATCCGGATGGTGCTGTTGCCGAGTGGTAATAATGGCATTGTGAAAGCATCGCGTTTATTTAAAACGTAATTAACCGGTCAGTTTAATCATTAAAGCAATAAAAAGGCGTAATTACCCGCCGGGGTTCCCTTACGCCTGAATCTGACCAGCGCTGTTTTGACTACGTTGATAAATAAGGCAATAGAGCAATTTTTATTATTTTCCGGCAGTATAAAAACAATTAAACAGGATACTCTACAATGGATAAAACAATCGATTCGGTAGAGGTAATAAAGCCCACCAAGCGTCGCTATATTACCTTACTGATGATTTTTGTTACGGTGGTGATTTGCTATGTCGACAGGGCAAACCTGGCCGTAGCATCCGCTAAAATTCAACAGGAGTTTGGTATTACTAAAACGGAGATGGGGTATGTTTTCTCTGCCTTCGCCTGGACTTACACCGCCTGCCAGATTCCGGGTGGTTGGTTTTTAGATCGGGTTGGTTCCAAGCTTACCTATTTTATCGCCATTATGGGCTGGTCAGTTGCCACGCTGCTGCAAGGCTTTGCCGGTGGCTTAGCGTCTCTTATTGGTTTACGGGCTGTGACCGGTCTGTTTGAAGCGCCAGCGTTTCCGGTGAATAACCGGGTTGTTACCAGCTGGTTCCCTGAGCAGGAACGCGCCGGTGCGGTAGGCTTTTATACCTCAGGACAGTTTGTTGGCCTGGCGTTTTTAACGCCAATGCTGATTTGGGTTCAGGAAATTCTGAGCTGGCACTGGGTGTTCTTTATTACGGGTGGTATCGGTATTATTTGGGCACTGATTTGGCATTTCAATTACCAAAACCCGAGAAAAAGCCAAGGGATAAATAAAGCTGAGCTTGAGTATATCGAGCAAGGCGGCGGTATGGTTGATGGTGATGCGCTGGTTGAGAAAAAAGAGAAAGTGCCATTTACTCGCGCTGACTGGAAACTGATTTTCCACCGTAAGCTGATCGGCGTCTATTTAGGTCAGTTCGCTATTACTTCTATGTTGTGGTTCTTTCTGACCTGGTTCCCTAACTATTTGACTCAGGAGAAAGGGATTGCAGCGTTAACCGCGGGCTTTATGACCACAGTTCCTTTTCTGGCGGCTTTCTTTGGTGTATTACTTTCTGGTCAACTGGCCGATAAATTAACCCGCAGTGGTAAATCTATTGGTTTTGCCCGTAAGACTCCAATTATCTGCGGTTTATTGCTTTCTTCCTGCATTATGGGCGCTAACTACACCAACGATCCAATTTGGATTATGGTGCTGATGGCCGTAGCGTTTTTTGGTAATGGCTTTGCGTCGATTACCTGGTCACTGGTTTCATCGCTGGCTCCGGTTCGCCTGATTGGTTTAACCGGTGGGGTATTTAACTTTATCGGCGGTTTGGGTGGTATCACGGTACCGCTGGTGGTGGGATATCTGGCACAAAACTACGGTTTTGCACCTTCGCTGATTTATATCTCTGTTGTAGCAGTGATTGGGGCGTTCTCGTATATCTTGTTGGTTGGGGAAGTGAAGCGGATAGCTTGATTTTCCGGGGCTATGACTGATAGGTTATAGCCCTTGAGTTTTGTGTAAATTATTCTTATTAACTATTGTGTATATTCCGGCCGTAAGGGCGATGTGCTCATATCATCCCGGTGCCCGGCCGGAAGATCGTCTGCCCTCAACTGTGGAGCGCGTCGGGCCTAAGCTGCCTACGGGCCGTTACAAAACACCTTTGGTGTTTTGCCCTTCGGGCCAGCGCGAGCGCTGTTCAAACAGGCTGTGCCTGTTTGTCGTTGGCTTACGCCAAGTCGACCCCCACGGCACCTTCTCCCTCCGATTAGCTATGCTAAAACATAAAACTGAATCATCTGACTTTGTCAGCCATCTGAGCTAGCCCATGACGACTTCCCTCCGCTTTCATTTGCGTTACCCTCTCTCAACTGAATTTCAGTACTCACTAAGAAGGTCAACAGCCAGTTACCTTATGTCTGGTATTAACAGATCTTTTATCTCTTCTCCCCTTGCTGTAACTCCAATTCCCTCCTATATCTATTTAACATCATTATGTTATTAATTTTCCTGGTAGTGAGGAAATCGCGATAACGGTGGAATTTTTTATAACCTTTCAGTGACAGTTGAAAATTTATCTTGCAACATAAAGATTCGTACAGGCGACAAGGTAGGAGCACATCGATGCGTGATACAGAAAAACAAATTACCTATACGCCCTGCAACCACCAGTTAACTAACGTTAACGTATGGACACCGGACAGTCAGTGGCTGGTTTATGATGTCCGGCCCGATGGTTCGTCGTTTACCGGCGAGACTATCGAACGGGTGAACATTGATAGCTGTGAAGTCGAAATTATTTATCAGGCAGAGCCGCAGAGCTATGTCGGCGTAGTGACGACCAGCCCGGTTGAACCGGTACGTTATGCCTTTATCCACAGCCCTGAAAAACCGGATAAGCAGTGGCACTATGACTTCCATCACCGTCGCGGTGTGATAGTGACTGAGCCAGAGCGAAAGCGTGCCGTTACGCTGGATGCATTAGATATTACCCCTCCTTTTACTAGTGGCGCACTACGCGGCGGCTCTCATGTACATGTATTTAGTCCGGACGGCAGTCGGCTGAGTTTTACCTATAACGACCATGTGATGCATGAGAAAGGGCCACAGTTCGATCAGCGCAATATCGGTGTCGCAGTGCCGCTGCATTCCGTTCAGGTGGAAAAACAACATGTTCGGGAATATGACGGTAGCCATTTTTGTGTTCTGGTGAGCTCAACGGTGTTGGTTCCTGAAGCTGGCAGCGATGAAATCAGTCGGGCTTATGAAGAGGGATGGGTAGGAAAAGAAGGTTATATTACCGCGCAGGGTACGGCTCAGCGTTGGGCGCTGGCGTTTATTGGCGATACCCGGGCAGAAGATGGCAGCAAACTTTCGGAAGTGTTTATTGTTGATTTACCGGAACATTTGGATGACTACGCCAAACCCGGTGAGTACCCACTAACCGGGACAACTGAGCTGATGCCGGCACCTCCCGCCGGTGTGAATCAACGCCGTTTAACCTATACCAGCGATCGTCGCTTTCCAGGGGTAGTCTCTTCCCCACGTCACTGGATTCGCAGTTCGCCGGACGGCAGCAAAATTGCCTTTCTGATGAAAGATGATTTTGATGTGGTTCAGGTTTGGCTGGTTTCTCCGCTGGGCGGTGAGTTAAAACAGGTGACGGACGGTGGTTATGGTGTGGATTCCGCCTTTAGCTGGAGCCCGGATGGTCGCAGTTTAGCCTTCGTTATGGACGGTAGCATTGTGCTGTGTGATGTTAACAGCGGTGTGGTTAAACGATTAACGGAAAAGAGTGTAAACCACCTTTGTGCAGATGCCGTGGTGTTTTCACCCAATGGTGAATATATTGCTTATATGCGAAAAGTAGACGGTTTTTCTCAGTTATTTATTACTGCCACTGAACTGGATTAACACAAAATTAGTGTGTGAGCGGTTCGTGGGATATACTATATACAGCGCTTATCTCACGCTGATGTGGTGATTTGCCACGAGTTTAGTTGGGATAAGTGGTGTCTAAACATTTTAACTGTTGTTGGAGAATATAATGGGAATGTTATTCAATTTTGTTAAGGAAGCAGGCGAAAAGCTTTGGGATAGTGTCTCTAGCAAACCAGAAGATAAAGCAGCAAAACTGAAGGCGCACTTAGACAAAATGGGTCTGCCTGGTTCAGATAAAGTTGATATTAAAGTAGAAAACGACACCGTTATTGTTGGTGGCGAAGCTGCGGATCAGGAGCTGAAAGAGAAACTGATGGTTATTCTGGGTAACGTTGCATCTATCGGTAACGTTCAGGATCAAGTTTCTGTTATTCAACCTTCAGAAGAAGGTAACTTCTATACCGTTAAGAAAGGCGACACTCTGGGTGCAATTGCTAAATCTCAGTATGGTGATGCCAACAAATACCAGAAAATTTTTGAAGCTAACAAACCAATGTTAAGTCATCCGGATAAGATTTATCCAGGACAAGTTCTGCGTATTCCTAAATTATAATCAGTTATTAATTAATTGATTTAAAAGCCCTCGAACTTTAATCAGTTCGGGGGCTTTTTTATTTATTTCTATTTATTAATTATGCGTCTTTTATGTTATTGAAATTAATTCTTATTTATTTTTGGCATTAAATAAAATAAACAGACTAAAATTTAGATTGATATTTCATTTCTTTCCGACTTATTGAGTTTTAATAATATCTTTTTGGCTGTTTTATATTATTTTTCATTTAGTTAGTGTAAGTTTGGCTTATGTAGTATTTATCTTATATCAACAGGTTACATATTATTACACTTTGCGTGGGGTTAATTACAGCTCGGTTGATTCATGTGGTTTTGAACAAATATATAATTGCCCGACACGGGAGTTTATTTTTCCGATGCGTTCAGGGATGTTAGCAATATTGAATTCGATTGATATTTGTCATATCCCTCTAATATTGTGCTGGTTAATTATTGAAAGGAAATCATGTGAAAACGTTTATTGCCGTTTGTGGTCTGGCATTGTCTTTTAGTGCGCTTGCATCCCCTCATTGGGAATATAGTGGTGAAGCCGGGCCAGAGCATTGGGCGGATTTATCTCCAGAGTTTTCGGCTTGTCACGCTCAAAACCAGTCGCCGGTTAACCTGACCGGTACCGTTAAATCCGATCTGAAGCCTTTCCATATTACCTACGCTGCGGGCGCAGAAAATATGGTGAATAATGGTCATACATTACAGGTTAATTATGCGCCAGGTAGCAAAATTGATGTGGATGGCATGTCATTTGAACTGAAACAGTTCCATTTCCATACTCCGGGTGAAAACCAAATCGAAGGTAAATCTTTCCCAATGGAAATTCACTTTGTTCACGCCAACAGTAAGGGTGAACTGACAGTATTAGCCGTTATGGTGAAAGAGGGTAAGGCTAACCCAACACTGGCTAAACTGTGGAAAGAAATGCCTAAGACTGGTGAAACAGTAACCTACGATCAAAAGATCAATGCTAAAGATCTGCTGCCAGCTAACCTGCACTACTATCGTTTTAGCGGTTCATTAACCACTCCTCCTTGTACTGAAGGGGTTCGTTGGTTAGTGCTGAAAAATCAGATTACTGCCAGTCATGAACAAATTCAGGCATTTACTACACTAATGGGCCATCCGAACAACCGTCCGGTTCAGCCAATTAATGCACGTGAAGTTCTGAAAGACTAAGTAAACGGTGTCCTGCCGGCGTTAATAATATTTGATTAGCGCTGGCTGGATTATCCTGTTTATCCCCCATCATATTGCTCAAAATATTATCTATTTCATTTCAGTTGGTTATCTTTTTCACTTCGATCAATATCACATAATTTAAACAATTTGATTGTTTTTTACCCTCCGCTTTCATAAGTTGCTAACTCGACGCAGCATTGAGTTTGGAGGCATTGTGGAGCAGTTTTTTATCGGTGTTGATGTAGGTTCTGCCAGTGTCAGGGCGGGTGTTTTTACCTCTCAGGGGGAACGTCTGGCATTTTCAGTTCGGGCAATTCAGCAATTTCACCCCCGAGCGAATGTGGTTGAGCAGTCGTCAACAGATATCTGGCAGCAGGTATGTGCGGTAGTGAAAGAGGCTGTTGAGTTATCTCAGGTTGATATTCACTCCATTTGCTCCATTGGTTTCGATGCTACCTGTTCTCTGGTGGCTGTTGCGCGAGATGGGTTATCAGTTTCGGTTGCTGAGGATGGTAATACAGAGCGGGATATCATTATGTGGATGGACCATCGAGCTACTGATGAAGCGATGGACATAAACCTGACCAATGATCCTGCATTGCAATATGTTGGTGGTGAAGTTAGCGTTGAAATGGAATTGCCAAAAATCCTTTGGCTAAAAAGGCATTACCCACAGCGCTATCATCAGGTCTGGCGTTTCTTTGATTTAGCCGATTATCTGGTCTGGCGTGCCAGCGCTGCGGATGTTGCCAGCATTTGTACTCTAAGCTGTAAATGGAACTACCTTTCTCATGAAGGGCGCTTTAGTCACAGTTTGTTAGAGGCTATAGGGCTGACAGAATTAACCGATAAAGTACCTACAACGGTTTTAAATCTGGGCGACAAAGTCGGTGTGCTCTGCCCGGAAGTGGCCCTACAGTTTGGCTTACATACCGCTGTGACTATCGCCAGCGGCATTATTGATGCTCACGCCGGTGGATTAGCGTTGGTCGCCGCTCAACCACAAGCAAGTCTGGCGATTATCAGCGGTACGTCTAACTGCCATATGGTTGTCAGCCCGCAGGCAGTTATGGTTCCCGGTGTCTGGGGACCTTACTTTAGTGCCATGATCCCGGACTGGTGGCTAAACGAAGGTGGGCAAAGTGCCGCAGGTGCACTGGTTGAGTGGACATTACGTCAGAGCGACGCCTGGCCAGAACTGGAAGAGATGGCTAAACGCCAGCAGTGCAGTTATTACCACATTTTAAATCAGCGGGTTGCTCAACTTGAGCAACAGCATCCTTTCCCTACTTATCATTTTCATATTCTGGCGGATCACCACGGTAACCGCTCTCCCCGGGCTAATCCTGATGCAAGAGGCATGGAGTCTGGCTTATCGCTGGAAACGGGATTGGATGCACTGGCCCGGCGCTATTTAGCAACCCTGCAGGCTATCGCCTATGGCACTCGCCACATCATTGACGTATTGGAAGAGTCAGGACATCAGATCGATCGCCTTATTTTGTGTGGCGGTGCGACTAAAAATCCGCTGTGGCTCCGGGAGTATGCCAATGCTACTCAGCGCACGATTCATCTGGCGAAGGAAGAAGATGCGGTCACGCTGGGAGCCGCTTTGCTGGGCGCTGTGGCATGTGGTGTTTTCTCTGACTTTTCTCAAGCCGCCGGAGCGATGGTTCGTTATGGAAACAGTATCAAACCCGACGATTCAACCGCTTCATTCCATCAGGCTAAGTATCAGGTTTATTTACAGATGTATCAGGACCAGCAGCGTTACCACCAGATGATGAGTAACGCCGAATTGCCAGTGTAAATTTTCTCAGAACAGGAATATCAACGTGTTAAAACTTAATTTGCCACCGTCACCGGCGAAAATAGGGGCGAAAAGTAAGCAAATATTGATGGTCACTAATGCAGATTTACGAGAGCCAGCAAACATTACTTGCTGGCCGGTACAGAAGAAATTTGAAGATAAACTGGAACAGGCGTTGGAACAACTGGGTTACTCCATGAAGCGAGCACATCCGGTAAGCCAAAATCGTGGACATGGATTTATCAGCAGCCAGCGTGAAGGGAGTGATTTATTCGCTGCTATTGAGCCTGATGCGCCGGTGATTGTGCTATTAACTGCCTGGCAGTATTCACACCATATTGCTCCATCGCTTGCCCATCACCGTGGCCCGGTGTTGCTGTTAGCTAATTTTGACGGCACCTGGCCGGGACTGGTAGGCATGCTTTGTCTGGCAGGAACCTTAACCAGTCTGGATAAATCCTATTCTCGACTATGGTCAGAAAGTTTTGACGATGAGTTCTTTATGCAGGGTCTGCAGACCTGGCTGCGCTATGGCTCATTGCAGCATAAGAATAACTATTTGCACGATGTGGCACCAACGCACCCGGTAATGGCAACCTCAGAGGGTGCCACAGGTCGCAAAGTCGGCGAATATATTTTGCAGCATAAAGAGATTTTGGGATTATTCGATACTTTCTGTATGGGGATGATTAACGGCGTATTTCCTCAGCAGGCGTTAGTCAATATAGGTATGCCGCTGGAATCACTGTCGCAGTCTGCCTTACTGGTTGAAATGGCTAAAGTGCCCGATGAATTAAGAGAAGCTTGCCTGAGTTGGTATGAAGAGCGCGGGATGAAATTCCAGTTTGGTCAGGATAGCGCCATCGAGCTGACTCGTGAACAGGTTAAAGAGCAGTGTGCCATGATGATTGCCATGGCGCGTTTTGTGAAGCGTTTTGGCTTATCCGCGGTGGGCGTTCAGTATCAGCAAGGGCTGAAGGATAGCTGTGCTGCTTCAGACTTTGCTGAAGGTGCGATTGGCTCAACGGAACGTTTTCCTATCCCTGATGAACAGGGTGAGATTATCTGCCCAAATCAGGCCATTCCCTGCATTAATGAAGTGGATATGGGCACGGCTATTCCTCAAACCATGCTATGGCGTTTGCTGAGTTCATTGGGATTACCGGCAGAAACTACGTTGCATGATATTCGTTGGGGGAGTGAATATCGGGGCACGTTCTATTGGGATATGGAAATCTCTGGTGCGGTACCGTTTGAACACCTGAAAGGTGGTATTGCTGGGGCGACGGGATATCGCCAACCACCGATGTTCTTCCCTTATGGCGGTTCAACCATTTGTGGACAGGGCAAAGCCGGGCGCTTTATCTGGGCGCGGGCCCACTATGAAGGAACTAATGTGGTGATGCATATTGGTACCGGCCATGCAGTTGAGTTACCTGACGATGAGTTTGAACGTCGCCGCCGGGCCACTAACTATGAATGGCCGCTGCTCAACTGTGTACTGGATGGCGTGCAGCGAGATGACCTGATGTCAGGACATCAAAGTAACCATATCACTATTGCTTATGTGGAGCAGGCTAAGCTGCGCAGCGTATTGCGGGCATTTGTTGCTCAATCGCTGACCCAGGGGATTCAGGTAAAAGTGGCGGGCGATGCACTGCATGCGCTGCAAAAGGAAGCATAACGTGAACCAACAAAAATATACCGGCGTTTGGCCAGTGATGCTGACGCCTTTTGATGAACGTAAAGAGATTGACTGGCAGTCGCTGGAAAAGCTGATTGAGTGGTATCTGGCTGCCGGTGTTCACGGGCTATTTGCCGATTGCCAGTCAAGTGAGATGTTCTTTTTAAGCGATGAGGAAGCCAGAAAACTGGTGCGCTTTATTGTAGAAAAAGTCGATGGACGGGTGCCCGTAGTAGCATCCGGCCATACGGCCAATGCGTTCAGCCATCAAAGCGAGCAATTGATCAGTATGTCTGAAACCGGCGTTGATGGCGTAATTATGATCAGCAACCGGCTGGCTCTGGCGGGTGAAAATAATGACAAGGCGCTGGAAACTTTACAGCGTTTGACGGCTCAGGTGCCAGTATCGGTGGACTTAGGTATTTATGAATGTCCTTACCCTTATAAACGTTTGCTGTCAGAAGAGACGGTGGCCTGGTGTGCCCAAAGTGGTCGTTACACTTTTATTAAGGATACCTGCTGCGATTTGACCATGATTAAACGTCGCCTTGAGCTGGCCAAAGGTAGTCGTTTACATCTGGCGAATGCTAACAGTCAGACATTGCTGGCCTCTTTTCAGGCGGGATGTCAGGCCTTTAGCGGCATTATGGCTAACTTCCATCCCGATCTGTATGTCTGGCTATATGAAAATTGGCAGGCGGAGCCGGAAAAAGCGCAGAAATTATCTGACTACCTTTCCACTGCGGCATTAGTCGAGAGCCTGGACTACCCGGTTTGTGCGAAAAATTTTCAACAGTCCATTGGGAATTTTCATACTATTGCCTGCCGGGTGAGGGACAGCAGCGGATATCTGCAAACATTCTATCCGGAGGCCATTAATAGCATGGTGCGTTTAGGGCAGGATATTCGTCGCTATCTCGAGCTATAAGGAAAAATTACAAGATGCATTTTATTAAGCAGTCTTCGCAGTTTTTACTGGATGTGAATCATCAGCTTTTTAATAACTGTCATGCATCGACATTAGTGGCGCTACCAGAAAGCGAACAACTACTGGTAGCCTACTTTGCCGGACAAAAAGAGGCCAGTGGGGATACGGCGATTTGGTTGTCTCGTTGTGTGAAGGGCGAATGGCAGCCGGCTCAAAGAACCATTGCTCAGGATGGTCTGGCGCACTGGAATCCGGTTTTGCACTATCAGTGCGGCACGCTATGGCTGTTTTATAAAGTAGGGCCGGATGTGCATCACTGGATAACGCGCTACGTTACATCCGGCGATGGCGGTTATAGCTGGAGCAAACCTCAGGAATTGGTGACAGGAGACTCGTTCCCCCGCGGGCCGGTTAAAAACAAGCTGTTGGTGATGTCCAATGGTGAGTGGCTGGCGCCTTCTTCCATCGAAAACGATCGCTACTGGGATGCTTTTGTTGATATCTCTGCCGATTTGGGGGAACGCTGGCAGCGGGTAGATATTCCTATTGCTCATATTGATCCGGTATCGGCAAATGAGCGTGATATCTGGCAAGGTTTAAAAGATGACGCATTGTGGGAAACCGATCTGCAACGCGTATTTGAATGGGATGGCGTTATTCAGCCAACGTTATGGGAGTCCGAATCCGGTCAGGTACATGCCATGATGCGCAGCACCCGTGGGCGTATTTATCGCAGTGATTCAATGGATTATGGTCGTAGCTGGTGTCCGGCTTATGAAACAGCACTGCCAAATAATAACAGTGGTATTGATGTGGTCAGGCTGGAAAATGGCACCCTGGTACTGGCCTGTAACCCAATCGAAGGCAACTGGAATCGTCGTTATCCCGTATCAATCAGTGTGTCGCAGGACAACGGCAAGACCTGGTCGATTCCGTTAGATCTGGAAAATGGTGAAGGAGAATTTTCCTACCCGGCGATTATCGCCGATGGTGAAACACTCCATGTGACCTACACATGGAATCGTAAGAACATCGTGTACCAAAAAATAACTTCTGATAATGATAATAATGGAGTGTCCTCATGAAAAAAAATCTGCTTCCTCTGCTCGCACTGATACTGCCCTTCGGGATGGTTCAGGCGGAGCAAACGCTCACTTACCCTACCAAGAACATTGAAGTCGTCATTCCTAAAAATCCGGGTGGGGGTACTGATACTTCAGCCCGTACCGTGATTGAGTTCGCCCGCGATCGCATGCCAAAAGGAACCATGTTTGTACCAGTAAATAAGCCAGCGGGTAACGGTCTGACCGGGTTGATTGAAGTGGCAAAAGCCAAGCCCGATGGCTATAAGCTGGTGATGACCACCGTTGAACTGGCGATGTTCCCGCATCAGGGCAAATCACCGGTGACCTACAAAGATTTTACTCCGCTGGTGACAACCATCGCCGACCCGGTTGCGGTAGTGGTCAATGCTAAATCGCCCTATAACACGCTACAAGAGTTTATCGATGCAGCAAAAGCCAATCCGGGTAAGCTAAAAGTGGGTAACTCCGGTATGGGAGCAATTTACCATTTGGCAGCGGTAAACATGGAAAAAACCATGGATGTGAAGTTTAACCATATCCCTTATAACGAAGGAACCGGACCTTCTATTGCCGCGCTGGTTGGTGGTCACATCGATTCAGTATTAACCACGCCGGGCTCGGTAAAATCTCAGGTTGATGCCGGTATTCTGAAAGTGCTGGGTGTGATGGACGAAAAACGTTTTGAACTGTTCCCGGATGTACCGACCTTTAAAGAAGCGTTAGGTCTGGATGTTAACGTTAAAATGCGTGCCTGGGCCGTGCTGGCAACGACCGCTAAAGTGCCGGATAACGTGAAGCAGGAACTGGTAAACACCTTTACTGAAGTGGTAAAAACGCCAGCCTATCAGGAAGCGTTGAAGAAGCAGGGCATTATGCCAGTAGTCATTGCCGGTGATGATGCTTACAACATGATGAAAGAAGATGATGAGATGTATAAAACGCTGATCGACGAAACCATGAAAAAATAAATAACGGTATCTCCTGTCGGTTCGCCGGCAGGAGGGAGACGATGTCATGCGGAAATTAAATATTCTTGTCGGTTTACTCTCGGTTCTGTTGGGGGGTGCAATTATGTATCTCTCCCGGGATATGAGCATGTTTGATCAATATGGCGTGCCCGGGGAGCGTTTCTGGCCTTATGGTCTGGCCTGGTTATTTATTGGATTAGGCGTATTGCAGTGGATTGAAGTAGTGGTTCAGCACGCAAAAACGGCTGGTGTTTCGGTTGACCTGGCCTCTCTACCGGTGCGTAGAGCCTATGTACTGGCAATCGTGATGGTGCTGTATGGCGTATTGCTTAACTATACCGGCTTTATTGTGGCTTCAATGCTGTTGAGCCCGGTGGTGATGTGGATGATGGGTGAGCGACGGGCGTGGTTTCTGGCACTGATTTCAGTGGTTATTGTGGCCACTATTTATGTCTCATTTACCCTGATTTTTAATTCCCCTCTGCCTGTATCTGAATTCTTAGAATAAAAGGATAAAGGGATCGCTATGAATGAAGTTTTAGAAGCCCTGTTTATCGTATTCAGCCTCGAAACCGTATCAATGATTCTGTTGGGGGTGCTGGCCGGCATTATTATTGGTGCGCTGCCGGGATTAACCGTCAATATGGGGATCGCCTTACTGTTGCCACTGACCTATTCCTTTCAGGGCATGACCGGGATCCTTTTACTGTTGGGGGTCTATTGTGGAGCGGTATATGGCGGTTCGATTACTGCTATTTTAATTAGTACGCCGGGTACACCTGCTTCCGCAGCTACCGTGCTGGACGGCTATCCCATGGCTAAAAAAGGGGAAGCAGGTCGTGCATTGGGACTGTCGACCATGGGCTCCATGTTTGGCGGCCTGTTCAGTACCATTGCTCTGGTGCTGATTGCCCCTCTGTTGGCAAAAGTAGCCACCGGTTTCTCAGCGGCAGAGTATTTTGCTCTGGCGGTATTTGGTATCAGTATTATCACCAGCGTTTCATCTAATTCGATTATTAAAGGATTGATCGGCGGTGGAATTGGTTTGTTTATTGCTACTATTGGTCTGGACCCGATGACCAGCGGAATGCGTTTTACTTTTGACTCTATTTACTTAATGGGTGGCGTTTCGTTTATACCAGTACTGGTTGGGCTGTTTGCTTTTTCTCAGGGATTGTTAAGTTTTGAAGAGGATTATCGTGAGCGTATTGCCGGACAGGTGAAGATTATTCGGGCTAATATCACGCGTATCTTACCAACCTGGCTCGATTTTAAACGCGTACTACCTACCTATGTTCGTTCTTCAGTCATCGGTACCGGTATTGGCGCAGTGCCTGGCGTTGGTGGTGATATCGCCTCTTTTATTGCTTATAACGAAGCGAAACGTTGGTCTAAACATCCTGAAGAGTTTGGTCATGGTTCTCCTGAAGGGGTATCTGCTCCGGAAGCTGGCGCTAACTCGGTAGCCGGTGGTGCGATGGTTCCGTTAATGACGCTGGGTATTCCTGGTGATGGCGCAACAGCTATCATTATGGGGGCCTTTATGGTGCAAGGGCTGGCATTAGGTCCTCAGTTATTTACCGATCATCCGGTGGAAGTGAACTCTATCTTTATTGGCCTGTTTGCTGCCAACGTATTTATGGGCATCATGGGTTTTATGGGCATGCGTCTGTTTGCCAAAGTGATGGATATTCCTCGTCGTGTGCTGGTACCGATTATTCTGATGTTGTGTTCTGTAGGTGCCTACTCGGTTAACCACAGTATGACCGATGTATTTGTGATGATGGGGTCTGGATTCCTGGCTTATATTTTGATTAAGCTGGATTTTTCTATGTCGCCTATCGTGATCGGTATTATTCTTGGCCCAATGGCAGAATCTAACCTGCGTCGGGCACTGATGATGTCTGAAGGCGATCCGATGGTATTACTGACGCGTCCAATATGTGCAACATTTTTGGCCATTGCAGTGCTAACATTACTTCTGCCTGTATTCGGACCTAAAATCAAATCACTGATGAGAGTCCGTCGGGGATAAGATTGTGATACCCGCAGGATATGGCGTGCGATAGCAGAAAATATGCCATATCCTGCACTATCAATATTCACCATGTTTAATCAGTTAAGGGAACCGACGAGACGCCATGGCTAAAACGGTAGAGCAGATTGCGAACGATTTAAACTTATCCATTACTACGGTTCGTTTAGTATTAAATGGTAAGGCTGAACAGTATCGCATCAGCGTAAAAACGCAGGAAAAAATAGCCCAATATGTAGAGTTGCATGGCTATACCGTTAACCATACTGCGCGAAGCCTTAAACTGAACAAGACTGAAACCTTTGGTCTGGTTATCCCTCGTTTATCAAACCCTTTCTTTGCTGCATTGGCTGAATTACTGGAAATTCGTTGTCGGGAAGCCGGTTATCAGTTGATGATTTGTTGTACCTATGGCGATCCCAAATATGAAAATAAGCTGGTGAAATCGCTGGAAGAGCGCAACGTAGACGGCATCTTTATTGTGTCAGTAGATGCTAAAAGTCAGGTTCATCACGTTAAGCACCGTAATAAGCCGCTGATTTTTCTCGATCGGGATTTTGGTATTAAAGGGGCTTCCTGTGTCATTACTGATAACTGTAAAAGCGGTTATCGTTTGACTCGCGCCATGCTGGATAAAATTCAACAGCCCATTCACTTCTTTGTGGGTGATGCCGGGCTGCCAACTATCGCTGAACGTTTGAAAGGGTATGTCAGAGCCAGCGATGAATCAGGCTTTTCGCAAGAGAAATCCCAGCTCTCTTATGCAGATCATAACCGGGTTGAAGATGGTGAGCTGATGATGAATCAGTTTATTGAACAGCACGGTGAGTTTCCGGTGAACTTTATCTCTTCTTCATTACCGATTCTGGAAGGAGGATTAAGCGTATTGCGTGAGCGATATGGCTATATTCCCAGCCAGATTAATATCGGTACCTTTGACGAACACGTCATGCTGAGCTTTTTACCTAATAATATCTGGTCGATGAGACAGGATGAAAAGACGCTGGTGGAACAAGCCTGCGAAATGATGCGTAAAAAGATCGATGGTTTAACCGATAGTCAGCTTTTTGTTGCTGATGCAGAACTGATTTCCCGTATTACTTCTTCTCGCTAGCTTTGTCCTGAGAGGGGGGAGTATAGCCAGAACCTTTCATCAGACCTTTGTTTTGCTTCTCTTTATCTGAATCTGAAATGGTTTTCCGTGGCGAAGAACGGCCTTCGGTATCGCTGGCGCGATAGAGATCGTAAGGTAGTAAAACGGTATCTAACATTGCAGAGAAAGGCAGATCGACAATTAACAGGCTGCGCATCAGCCATCCATGATTGTCATCACCAATCATATCAATATCATGAGCAGTGCCAGGATAATACCTTTCATAAGGCGCAACGTGAGCCATCAGGCTGGAGCAACCAGAAAGTGCAAACATGGTTGTACTGACACAAATGGGCAGTAAAAAACCTTTAACACTAGTCATCATTGTTTGCTATCCACAAAACGCATAAGACGCTCTGACAGTTAATGATATTAAGTTGAAGAGCAACGTTATAGCACTCAACTATCTAAATTTGAATAAGTAACATTCAGATAATCGTGTGTCGCTATAAAATTTAGCTTAGAAATGAATTTTTGCCGTTGAAAAATGAATTTATGCCACCATTTTGTTAAGTGTGATCGATAAAGCAATGCCAATAGGGTTGCTGGTCGCAGAAAGTTCATCTGTCCTGTAAGGAAGATGATGTTATTCAACCTCGCTGATTTATTTAGGAGGCGTTTTTTATGCGTAATTTTGATCTTTCCCCACTGTATCGTTCAGCCATTGGTTTTGACCGGATGCTGAACACCCTTGAGTCAGGCCAGAGCCAAAGCAATGGCGGCTACCCTCCCTATAACGTTGAGCTGGTTGATGAACACCATTACCGTATTGCTATTGCGGTTGCCGGGTTCGCTGAAACCGAACTGGAGATTACCGCTCAGCCAAACCTGTTAGTGGTACGCGGTGCTAAACAGAGTCAGGAACCGGCAAAAACTTACCTTTATCAAGGTATTGCCGAGCGCAATTTCGAACGCAAATTCCAACTGGCTGAACATATTCAGGTAGAAGGTGCTCATTTAGAGAATGGTTTGCTGTATATCGAGTTGGCACGGGTTATTCCTGAGGCATCAAAGCCACGCCGTATCGAAATCAAGTAATAAAATTTTGAGGCGCTAAGCGCCAGAACAGTTATGTGCCTGCCGTAATGGGGGCAGACCTCACTCGCTTCAAAGAAGGAGTTATATTATGCGTAATTATGATTTATCACCGTTATTTCGTCAGTGGATTGGATTCGATAAACTGGCCAGCACCATGCAAGGGAATACAGATTCTGGTTTCCCTCCTTACAATATTGAAAAAAGTGACGATAACCACTATCGCATCACATTAGCCTTAGCCGGATTTAAACAAGAAAATCTGGAAATAGAATCAGAAGGCCAGCGCCTGACGGTAAAAGGCAATCCAACCCAAATAGAAAAAGAGGTGCAGTATCTGCATCAGGGATTGTCCTGCAAGGCGTTTGAACTGAGCTTTACCCTTGCCGACCATATGGTGGTCACCGAAGCTAAGTTCGAACTGGGGCTGCTGCATATTGATATTGAGCGTAGAGTGCCGGAAGCGTTGCAGGCGCAGAAGATTACTATTGGTAAGCAGGGTGTAATTGAGCATCAACAATAATGAGATAAATAAAAGCGGGGCATTAAGCCCCGCTTTCAATCTTTCACGATAGATAATCGGAGGGAGAGACCGCCGTTGGGGTCGACTTGGCGTAAGCCAACGAAGCGCCCCTAGGCGGGCTAGGCCCGACGCACTCTATGGTTAAGTACAGATGGTTTTCCGGCCGGGCACAATTGTCATATAGATACTATGTGATTACGGCCAGAATATTCTCAAGAGCAGAATTGAGCAATTATTATCCTTCTCTATGCGCCCTCTCAATCTCTTCCGCCAATACAATAATTCCCTTCTCTATTAACTCCGGCTCCGGCACATAGTTCATCCGCATACACTGTTGAGTATGAGGCCACTCTTGCTCCAGACCGGGGAAGAAGTAATGCCCTGGCACCATCAGTACACCACGGGCCTTTAACCGCTGGTACAGCGTTTGGCTGCTGATAGGTAAATCTTTAAACCACAGCCACAGGAAGATAGCACCTTCAGGCTTGTGAATAAGACAACGTTCTGCCGGAATATAACGGCGGATAATTGCCAGCGTTTGCTCTACACGCTGTTGATAGAAGGGGCGGATCACTTGTTCAGAAAGACGAAGCAGGTCACCACGTTCAATCATCTCTAAAGCCAGTGCCGGGCCAATACTGCCCGGTGCCAGACTGATAATGCCATTCATATTACCCATCGCCTGAATAGTCTCTTCATTAGCGATGATAATACCGCAGCGGGTGCCGGGCAGGCCCAGCTTGGACAGGCTCATGCACAGAATGGTATTCAGATTCCAAAGCGGCGTGGCCTGGCTAAAGATAATGCCGGGGAAAGGAACACCGTAGGCATTATCAATAATCAGCGGAATTCCTTTCTGATGGGCGATTGCATCCAGACGCATCACTTCTTCGTCGGTTAATACATTACCGGTTGGATTGGTTGGGCGAGAAACACAGATAGCGCCAATATCATCGCCAATATGCAGATGATCAAAATCGACATGATATTTAAACATGCCTTCAGGCAGCAGCTCGATGGTTGGTTTATAGGAAACCAGAAGATCCTCTTCTAACCCAACATCTGCATAGCCGATATATTCTGGTGCCAGCGGAAACAGAACTTTCTTCACCTGACCATCCGGCTGATGACCGGCAAACAGATTAAACAGATAAAAAAATGCACTTTGACTGCCATTGGTCAGGGCGATGTTTTTCGCTTCGATCGGCCAACCCAGCTCTTCGCTCAACATTTCTGCCAGTGCGGTCAGAAAAGTATTCTTGCCCTGTGGGCCATCATAATTACAGATTGATTCGGTGAGCTTTCCTTCCGCCAGTAGATCGGCACAAAGCTGAGTAAAGTAGTCTTGCATCTCCGGAATTTTTGCAGGATTACCGCCTCCGAGCATAATTGCTCCGGGAGTGCGTAAACCATCATTTAAATCGCTCATTAACTGAGTAATACCGGAAAAACGAGTAAATTTTTTACCAAAAGATGAAAATGTCATGTTAATACATTGATGTTATGGGCTGAGGGGGATAACCATTAACCATACCGACAGACCTTAGCTGGCGCAACGGGTGAATATGCGGCTGATATTTATCTTAAGTTCTGTGGTTATTGCCACGCATGGTGAGATGTGTGGTTCCTGTGGTCATTGAATGCGGTTTTCAACAGGTCTATTCCATTAATTCTGAGGGATTGTGCTAAAGAATAAACTGCATTTTTACCGTGACTACATCAAAAAAGTGTGTGATTTGATGCAGACACGGTAACAGGAAGGCCAGATTTGTGTGCTAGCGGATAACCTGAGGATTAACGCAGTTGCCTTCGATACTGTCCGTCATGGCAGCAATTAAATTGTCGACGGCACTGGCAGCCATGGCATAGCGAGCCTCAAAGGTTGCTGAACCAATATGTGGAATGGCAACGACATTCGGCATCGACAGCAGTGGAGAGTTGGTTGGCAGCGGCTCTTTTTCAAACACATCCAGACCCGCACCGGCAATAGTGCCTTGCTGTAGAGCTTCGATTAATGCGGCTTCGTCCACCACCGGACCACGTCCGGCATTAATAAAAAACGCCGATGGCTTCATCAGCGCAAGTCGCTCTGCATTAATCAGATGGCGAGTTTGTGGGTTCAACGGCAATATCAGACAAACATAATCGGCTACGGACAACAGCTTATCTAACTCCATATGAATGGCATCGAAGCGGTTTTCTGCCTCCGGGTTTCGGTTGCGGGTGTTATAAACAATTTTCATCCCAAAACCAAAATGTGCGCGTTGGGCCAGTGCGGTACCAATACGACCCATACCGATGATCCCCATGGTTTTATGATGAATATCGGTACCAAACCAGTTTTCGCCTACGCTGCCTTTCCATTCTCCGGCTTTTACCCGTTCGGCCACATCCACGATGCGTCGGCCAGTGGCTAATACCAGCGCCATAATGGTATCTGCAACCGTCTCCGTCAGAGCTCCCGGGGTATGCATTAAAGGAATTTTTCTTTCGGTCAGAGCGTCAACGTCAAAGTTGTCATAGCCTGCTGAAATGGTGGAAACAGCTCTGAGTACCGGTGCCTGATCTAACAGCTTTCGGTCAATATTTTGGTTAGCACCAATAATGCCTTCGGCTTTACCAAGAGCTTTAATAAAGTCGGCGCGATTCTCATCAGTAATGGAGTCAAAAGCGGTAACGGAAAAACGTTGTTCCAGTTTGTCCTGTAAATCTGCGGGCAGCTGTTTATAGGAGACGATCGATGGCTTCATGTCCTGTCCTCTGCGATAGGATAGATTATCAGTGACCAAACATTACCATAACTGATAAATAAATCATGACCGGTTTTTGGTTTATTTATTGCCTGATTGTTCTGCCTTTATTTTGAACTGTTTTCGATAGGATGAAGGGGAAATATTTAACGCTTTGGTAAAATGCTGGCGTAGAGATGCCACGGTATTAAAACCAGATTCTTCTGCAACCTTCTCCATGGAGTGAGTACCGGATTCCAGCATACGCTGCGCTTTAGCGATGCGCTGATTCAACAACCATTGCATCACGGTGGTGCCGGTCGTTTGTCGCACATGTCGGGTAAACGTTCGACGACTTAGTGCTCCTTTCTGTGCCAGTGAATCGATAGAGTGCGGTAGCTCCGGATGTTGTGCTGCCCAGTTAAGTACCTGAGATATACGGTCATCCTGCCGTGATACCGGTAGTGGAATTTCAATAAATTGAGCCTGTCCACCCTGACGATGGGGTGCTACCACCATTTGGCGAGCCACCTGATTGGCAATTTCTGCGCCACAAATCTGTCGTAGCATATGCAAGCAGCAATCAATAGCAGCGGCCATACCGGCAGAGGTAAGCAGATTTCCTTCATCAATATAAAGTTCTGCCGCGCGCAGCTCTACTTCCGGATAACGCAGGCTAAAAGCATTGGCCCATTTCCAGTGGGTGGTTGCCGCCTTACCGTTTAATAGCCCGACTTTAGCCAGCACAAAAGCTCCCAGACATAAGCCGACAATTTTTACACCACGCCGGTTAGCCTGTTTCAGTACATCAATAAACTCTTCGGGAGGGGCGATATCGATACGGTGCCAGGAGGGCACAATAATGATATCTGCTTGTTGAAAACCTTCAAGACCGTATTGAGTGGTGATGGTAAATCCCATCGAAGTTTCTATCTGGTTTTCTTCCAGTGCACAGGTAATCACCCGAAAACGGGGGGAACCATCCTGATTCAGTACATTACTGAATACCGTATGAGGAATAGAGAGATGAAACGGGTTAATGCCCTGATAAGCGGCAACGGCAATGGTGATTGGGTTAGTCAGCGGTTCCATGCATATTCCTGAGCTTCAGGCAAAGATAATTGGCCTGATTCTATCGATATCTGTCATTCAGGTCACTATCTGAACGGTGAGGATGCCAGCAAAATAGCAGAAGTGTTAACAGGCTACGAGGAAGCTATTGATGAACAATCCAGTAAGAGCATTGGTGGTCATTGACGTGCAAAACGAGTATTTCACCGGGGAATTACCTATTGAATATCCACCGGTGGAAACATCATTAAACAACATTATTCGCACTATGGAGATGGCAAAAAAATCGGAAATTCCAATCGTTGTAGTGCAAAACAGCGCAGCGGAAAACTCGCCTGCCTTTGCCAAGGGCAGCAAAGGGTGGGAGCTGCACCCGAAAATTCAACGTCAGCACTACGACTTATTAATTGAAAAACGCTTACCCGACGCTTTTGCCGGAACAGAACTCATGACCTGGCTAAAAGACCGTCAGATAAATACCCTAACCATTGTTGGCTACATGACCCATAACTGTGATGCCTCCACCATTTACCACGCCAGCCACGCAGGATTTAACGTTGAATTCCTGTCCGATGCCACAGGAAGCCTCCCTTACGAAAATCAGGCCGGAAAAGCGACCGCCGAAGAAATCCACCGGGTATTCAGCGTAGTATTCCATTCACGATTTGCCGCAGTAACATCAACGGCAGAGTGGCTAAAAGCAGTGGAGAATAAACAAGGGATAGCCAGTGGGAATATTCTGGCATCTAACCGTTTAGCTCGGCGAGTTTAAGAAAGAATAAGAAATATAGAGATAGTAGTTAGATGATAAAGCCTAAAAAAGTTAATCGGAGGGAGAGCTTTCCGTGGGGGTCGACTTGGCGTAAGCCAACGAAGTGCCCGTAGGAAAGGTAGGCCCGACGCACTCGAAAGCTGAGTATATGGCCCTTCCGGCCGAGCACTAAGGTGATATAAGCAACATCATTTTTACGGACGGAACATTCTCATCAGTCAATTTAGCCAATCTACCAACCATAAAAAAACCGGCGCATAGCACCGGTTTCCCACAAAAAAATCAAACCCCAATCACAATGGACTCAACGTAATCGTTACACGACGATTCTGCGCTTTACCATCCTCAGTACTGTTAGAGGCAATTGGTTGATCCGGGCCCACACCCTGAGTGTGAATACGGTTAGCGGCAACACCCTGAGTAATTAACGAACTGGCTACGCTCTCAGCACGTTGTTGAGACAGATTCACGTTCAACTGACGAGAACCTGTACTGTCAGTATGGCCTACAACATTGACGGCGGTTTTGTTGTACTCTTTTAATACCATTGCAACACCGGTCAGAGTGTTAGCACCCGCAGGCTTAAGCGTACTGCTGCTGGTATCAAAAGTAACATTATTTGGCATATTCAGAATGATCTGATCGCCGGAACGAGTAACGCTCACGCCAGTACCAGCCATTTTCTCACGCAGCTTAGCTTCCTGAACGTCCATATAATAACCAACACTACCACCAAAAGCAGCACCGGCAGCGGCACCAATCAGGGCACCTTTACCGCGATCTTTCTTGGATGATGACAATGCACCTACGCCTGCGCCAACAACAGCACCAATACCTGCACCGATGCCAGAATCGCCAACTTGTGATTCACCGGTATAAGGGTTAGTCGTACAACCCGAAACGGCTAATGTTCCGCTGAGCGCAATAACCGTGGCAATCATAAACTTTTTCATACATATACCTTAAACAGAATTACTGACCTGAGCTATTGCCCAGAATGGCTCCGGAAGCAGCACCAACCGCAGCACCTGCGGCAGCACCAATCAGGGCTCCCTTAGTATTATCTTTGTGCGAAGAAGATAATGCACCGATGCCTGCACCAACACCTACGTTTGCTGCCTGATTGTTATTGGGATTACTTCCACCATACGGATTTGCACAACCTGCCAATGACAGCACAGATGTAACTACGACAACTGCTGCAATAAACTTTTTCATAACCTGTACCTCGTTGAATCAACATCCTGATACAGCAGATTAAAGCCTAATTTTTGCGGAAAGAAAGTTTCTTTACGCAAATTTTTCAATTGCAGGACACTTCTTTAACAACCATGAAAAGGCTGTTATACGGGGAAATGGCGTAATTTGTGTCACTGGTATCAGGCCCGTATCTTTACAATTATAGCAGGCTGATAACAGGTAAAAGGGTAATTAAGTGCGGTAGTTACACAGGGTTCACTGCAGCAGAGTTTACCCTGTGTGAGAATAAGCCAGTATCATGCAGCAATCAGCGGAGCCTGCCATTGCATGATTAATGTTACCTGTTGTGTTTCCGGGTGGGGCTGTTCACTGACAATATGAAAATCCATGGCCAGGTAAAATTGAAGTGCATGAGTGTTTTCCCGATAGACCTCAAGTAGCAACCGGGGATAATGAGTTTTAGCCAGTTCAATCAGCGCTTTGCCAATCCCTTTTCCCTGCTGGTTAAAATCAACAAACAGTGCTCCGATAAACTGCTGCTCCATCACGCTGATAAAACCAATGATTTTATCATTTTCACAACTCACCCAAGTGGTGGCATCAGGAATATAAACGTTGCGAACCAATGGTTCACTTTCCAGCCAGTACGATTGCTCAATAAAAGGATGCGCATGAATGGTGGTGGTTAACCACAGCGCCATTAGCGCATCCAGATCCTGTTCCTGATAGCGGCGAATCACGCGTGATTATCCGGATGGCAGAAACATTCAATCATATGGTCGTTAACCAACCCCATTGATTGCATAAAAGCATAACAAGTGGTGGCACCGAAAAATTTAAAACCACGCTTTTTCAGCGCTTTCGCCATAGCAACAGAAATCGGGGTGGAAGCAGGAAGTTCCTCAGGTTTTTTCATCGAAAGGTGATTGAGGATTGGCTGATTCTCCACAAACGACCAGATAAAGGTGGCGAAGTCTTCTCCGGCTGCCTGCATAGCCATATAGGCTTTAGCGTTATGCACGATGGCTTCCAGTTTGCCGCGATGGCGAATTAACCCCGGATTTTCCATCAGTTTATCAATGTCTTTTTCCGTCATGGCTGCGACTTTTGCCGGATCAAAGTGGTGAAAACATTGACGATAAGCTTCACGTTTTTTCAGTACAGTAATCCACGAGAGTCCGGCTTGTTGTCCTTCCAGACAAATTTTCTCAAACAGTTTTTGGTTATCCCGAACGGGTTTGCCCCATTCGTTGTCATGGTACTCAATGTAAAGCGGATCCTGATTGACCCAACTACAACGTTGCATATATTTCCCCTGAAATTTAACAAAATCCTGTGTCCGGTATGGATTAGAGCTGCACATCTGGTCGTCTATAGGTATACTTATCAGCTACATTAATTAAACTCTATCGCGCGCGGATCCAACATGCAGAAGTTCGATAATAAAACCTTTCAGGGATTAATCCTAACATTACAGGATTATTGGTCGCGTCAGGGCTGCACCATTGTCCAACCATTGGACATGGAAGTCGGTGCTGGTACGTCGCATCCAATAACCTGCCTGCGGGCTTTAGGGCCTGAGCCAATAGCCGCTGCCTATGTGCAGCCTTCCCGTCGCCCGACGGATGGTCGCTATGGTGAAAACCCGAACCGCTTACAGCACTACTACCAGTTTCAGGTCATTATCAAACCCTCTCCGGACAATATTCAGGAGCTGTATCTTGGCTCGCTGAAAGAGCTGGGAGTGGATCCGACCGTGCACGATATCCGTTTTGTTGAAGATAACTGGGAAAACCCAACGCTGGGTGCCTGGGGTCTTGGCTGGGAAGTCTGGTTAAACGGAATGGAAGTGACTCAGTTTACCTATTTCCAACAGGTCGGTGGTCTGGAGTGTAAGCCAGTCACAGGTGAAATCACTTACGGACTTGAGCGTCTGGCCATGTATATTCAGGGCGTGGACAGCGTTTACGACTTAGTCTGGAGCGATGGTCCTTTCGGTAAGACTACCTATGGTGATATTTATCATCAAAACGAAGTGGAACAGTCTACCTATAACTTTGAATATGCCGATACTGACTTCCTGTTCAGCTGCTTTGAGCAGTATGAAAAAGAGGCGCAGAAGCTACTGGCATTAGAAACGCCGCTGCCGTTACCGGCCTACGAGCGTATTCTGAAAGCGGCCCATAGCTTTAACCTGCTGGATGCCCGCAAAGCGATCTCTGTGACCGAGCGCCAACGCTATATTCTGCGTATTCGTACGCTGACCAAAGCGGTTGCTGAGGCTTATTATGCTTCTCGCGAGGCATTAGGTTTCCCTATGTGTGATAAGAAAAAGGTTTAAGAGAACGCCATGACTCAACAAACTTTCCTTGTGGAAATCGGCACGGAAGAGTTGCCACCGAAGGCGCTTCGCTCTCTTGCTGAATCTTTTGCTGCAAATTTTAAAGCGGAACTGGACAACGCTAATTTGTCCTACAGTGCGGTTGAGTGGTTCGCTGCTCCGCGTCGTTTGGCTCTGAAAGTCATTGAACTGCAAGCCTCACAGCCCGATCGTGAAGTTGAAAAACGTGGACCGGCAATCTCTCAGGCATTTGATGCTGAAGGTAAACCAAGCAAAGCTGCAGAAGGCTGGGCTCGTGGTTGCGGTATCACCGTTGAGCAGGCTGAACGTCTGACAACAGACAAAGGCGAATGGCTGATGTATCGCGCTCAGGTTAAAGGCCTGCCGGTACAAGCGCTGTTAGCCGATCTGGTTGCTCAGTCGCTGGCTAAATTGCCTATTCCTAAACCGATGCGTTGGGGTGATAAAGAGACTCAGTTTATCCGCCCGGTTCATACTGTAACTATGCTGTACGGCAGTGAACTGATTGACGGAACTATTCTGGGTATTAAATCCGATCGCATCATTCGCGGCCATCGCTTTATGGGTGAACCTGAGTTCTCCATTGGCAGTGCCGATCAGTATCCTCAAATTCTGATCGAACGCGGTAAAGTGATCGCCGATTATGATTCCCGTAAGCTATTGATTAAGCGTGATGCTGAAGCCGCTGCTGATAAACTTGGCGGTATTGCTGATATCAGTGAAAGCCTGCTGGAAGAGGTTACTTCGCTGGTTGAGTGGCCAGTGGTGTTAACCGCTAAATTTGAAGAGAAGTTTCTGGCGGTTCCATCAGAAGCCTTAGTGCACACCATGAAGGGCGACCAAAAATACTTCCCGGTGTACGACCATCAGGGTCGTTTAATGCCAAACTTTATCTTCGTTACCAATATTGTATCTAAAGATCCGCAACAGATTATCTCTGGTAATGAGAAAGTTGTTCGCCCACGTCTGGCAGATGCAGAGTTCTTCTTTAATACCGACCGTAAGCATCGTCTGGAAGATCGTTTGCCGCGTCTGGAAACCGTGCTGTTCCAGCAACAGCTCGGTACCGTACGTGATAAAACCGATCGTATTCAGGCGCTGGCCGGTTGGATTGCCAGCCAGATTGGCGCGGATGTTAACAAAGCGACTCGCGCAGGTTTACTGTCTAAATGTGACCTGATGACCAACATGGTGTTTGAATTTACCGACACGCAGGGCGTGATGGGAATGCACTATGCCCGCTTTGATGGCGAAGACGAAGAAGTGGCGGTTGCTCTAAATGAGCAGTATATGCCACGTTTTGCCGGTGACGATCTGCCTAATTCGCTGGTTGCCTGTGCAGTAGCGATTGCCGATAAGATGGATACCTTAGCGGGTATTTTTGGTATCGGCCAAAACCCTAAAGGGGATAAAGACCCCTTTGCACTGCGTCGTGCAGCGCTGGGTGTATTACGTATTATCGTTGAGAAGAATTTGCCGTTAGATCTGGCAACATTAACCGAAGAAGCCGTGCGTTTATACGGTGATAAGCTGACCAACGCTAACGTTACCGATGATGTGGTTGAGTTTATGCTGGGCCGTTTCCGCGCCTGGTATCTGGATGTCGGTTATAGCATTGACGTGATTCTGGCGGTACTGGCTCGTCGCCCAACTAAGCCGGCTGATTTTGATGCGCGGGTTAAAGCGGTTTCGCACTTCCGTTCGTTAGATGCTGCTGCTTCATTGGCGGAAGCCAATAAGCGGGTATCAAATATCCTGTCTAAGGCAACGGATACGCTGCATGAAAGAACCAACGTAGCAATATTAAAAGAGCCGGAAGAGATCCATCTGGCAACTCATCTGGCGGTATTGCGCGATAAACTGGAACCACTGTTTGAAGCAGGACGTTATCAAGAAGCGCTGGTTGAACTGGCGGATCTTCGCGAATACGTTGATGCTTTCTTCGATAAAGTCATGGTAATGGTTGATGATGAAACTATTCGAGTTAACCGTCTGACAATGCTGAGTAAATTACGCGAACAGTTCCTGAAAGTCGCGGATATCTCTCTGCTGCACAGTTAATTTATCCTGCTAATTACCAACAGGCTGTTTTGGCATACATTGCTGAAATAGCCTGTTGGTCAATTCAATACTCCACCGTTGTTAAAATTTTGTAGTCACTCGACTTTTTTAAACAATATGTCTGTTCTGGTTGTATAAAATCAGTATAATGAGTTTTGTTTAAATTATGTGAAATGAAATGATTTTGTATTACATGATATCAAAGCGTTATTTATCAAAAACGCTCGAATCTCCGATCTCAAAATCAGGCCATTTAATGATGTGAAAAAGGTGCTGTTTTTGCCTGAATTTGTCTCGGTTCTTTTCCTGAGATACCCACTCTATATGAATAAGTGGACAATATTATGGATAAAATGACTCCGCTAAGACCTGTTCCTTCCCTTGTTGCGATTGCGATTACTCTGATCATCTGGTTTGTTATTCCGGTACCAGAGGGTGTAACACCCAATGCCTGGCACCTGCTGGCGCTGTTTGTTGGAACCATTGCCGCGATTATTGGTAAAGCCATGCCTATTGGCGCACTCTCAATCGTTGCTATTGCGCTGGTAGCATTGACGGGGGTTACTAACCCGGGCAAACCAGGTGCTGCGCTAAATGATGCGTTAAGTGGTTTTTCTAATCAGCTTATCTGGTTGATTGGTATTTCCATTATGGTTTCGCAAAGTTTGAATAAAACCGGTTTAGGTGCACGTATCGGTTATTACTTTATTTCTCTGTTTGGCAAAAGAACGCTTGGTATCGCCTATGCGCTGGCAATTGCTGAAACTACGCTGGCACCGGTTACCCCGAGTAACACAGCCCGGGGTGGCGGCATCATCCACCCGATTATGCGCTCGATTGCCGACAGTTTTAACTCTAAGCCAGAACCCGGATCGACGGAGAAAATTGGACGTTACCTTTCTCTGGTGAACTACAATATTAACCCTATTACATCAGCAATGTTTATTACGGCGACTGCGCCTAACCCGCTGATTGTAGCTCTGATTATTAAGGGTACCGATCCAAGTATTGAATTCACCTGGGGTATGTGGGCGATTGCCGCACTGATTCCTGCCATTGTTTCATTGATTGTGGTGCCACTGGTGATTTACTGGCTGTATCCACCTGAAATTAAAAGCACCCCGAATGCCCCGGTATTTGCTAAAGACAAACTGCGTGAGTTAGGTCCTGTATCGCTGTCTGAGAAGATTACTCTGGCAGTATTTGCCTTGCTGCTGGTGATGTGGGCTGGTATTCCGGCATTCTTTTTAGGTGAGGGCTGGGTGGTAAATCCCACCACGGCTGCATTTATTGGCCTGTCTATTTTGCTGATGACTGGAGTTCTTAGCTGGGAAGATTTGCTGAAGAATAAAGGTGCCTGGGATACCGTAGTATGGTTCTCTGCGCTGGTGATGATGGCGACCTTCCTCGGCAAGCTCGGCCTTATTAGTTGGCTTTCACAGACGGTTGGTGGTGCCATTGATAATCTGGGTATCGGCTGGATTGGCGGCACCATTCTGTTGACGCTGGTTTATGTCTATTCTCATTATTTCTTTGCCAGTACCACCGCCCACATTACCGCCATGTTTGCTGCTTTCTTTGCTGCGGGCCTGGCGCTTGGTGCACCTCCAGCGTTGCTGGGGCTGATCCTTGCTTTTGCATCGTCATTGATGATGTCTCTGACCCATTATGGCACGGGGACTGCTCCAATCATCTTTGGTTCCGGTTATGTGACGCTAACTGAATGGTGGAAAACCGGGTTTATTCTGAGTGTGGTTAACCTGATCATATGGATAACCGTCGGTGGTGCATGGTGGAAGTGGTTAGGATATTGGTAACAGACAGGCCTACCGCTGAAATTAACTGAGATCTAAAGGCCCGCAGAAATGCGGGCCTTTGTGATTTTTAAACATGCTGAAATGCAAATGCAGATTTATTACAGCGACTTATTAAATTGCGATTTTAGCTGGTCCAGCAGCAAATCTTTTCTCTGCCAAACCTCATGCAACCACTGCTGGAACTGACGTTTAAACATCTTATCGTTCAGATAATCGCCGCGAATATTGTCATCTACCGGCAGGGTTTCGATACGTATCACAATACGCTTCATCTGGCCGCTCAGCAGGTCAACAAATGGCTTATCTTCGTTTTCGGGATAATAGAGAGTTACGTTTAGAATACGATCGAACTGTGCGCCCAGCACGTTGAGTGCCAGTGCGATACCAGCTGATTTTGGTGGCAGAAGGTTTTGGTAAGGGGAGTTGAGCTGCTCTCTTTTTTGTTTGGTAAAACGCGATCCCTCCACGAAGTTAACAATGGTCGTGGGATGGTCACGAAACTTTTCGCAGGAACGGCGCGTGGTTTCAATGTCTTTGCCGCGCTTCTCCGGGTGTTTAAGCAAATAAGTTCGCGAGTAACGGCGCATAAACGGCATATCCAGCGCCCAACAAGCGATACCAATAAAGGGAACCCAGGCCAGCTGTTGCTTGAGAAAATATTTATTCATTGGAATGCGGTTACGCATTACTACACAAAGGGAGACGATATCCGTCCAGCTTTTGTGATTGCTAATCAACAGGTACCAGTTTTGTTTACTGAGATCTTCAGCACCCTCAATATCCCATTCAATACGATTGGTGATTTTTAAAATCAGCGCCAGAGAAACGCACCAGCACCACATCATAAAATTACAAAATGCAGATACGCCAAGGCTGACTACTTTAAAAGGCAGTAAAAGTTTCAATATGCCAGCGATTACCATAGGTACAGAGCAAAGCATGGTAAAAACGATGGTTAATATTGTCGTGATGACAAAGATAATTGGGGCTAATAGTTTTGGCATGTCTGTTTTTCGTTACGGGTCTACTGGCATCCAATGCAATGAATACTCATCATTATTTAAATTTTGACTAATTCTAACAGAAAGCCAAAACTAAAATAACTTATTGCAATAAGTTAGGGTGAAGCAATCACGCGGCGTAAGGCTACCATATTACTAAATTGGCTAATGAACAAAATCTGCGAAGGACAGAAAAGCATATCAGAGGATATTAGCAGTGACTTCCTCCCGACCTTTTGGTCTGCAGATTATACATATGTCAGTGATAAGCTCAGAATGAATGTGTTGCTTTAACGGTTTTTATAACGCGATCTTTTGAGGTGTTGGGGAGCATTCAGATGAACTCTCTTTCATCCCATTTTTTACTAAAATTATTTGGTTAATTATCAGAAAAGGGAAGCATAGCCCTTGACAGATATGAATCACTAATAAATCAAATATCCACAGTTGAAGATCGTGCCATGTTTAGAATGTAAACTTGACTTTTATATATATCTCTTTGATTTATTAATGTTTATTTTCACTTTTTAGTCGGCTATCTCGTTGTTGTATAAAATATACTTACTTTTACCCACCGAGTTATCCACAGGTTTCGTGGGTGATTTGACGGCTTTTTTTCCTGCCTGCATCGCTAAAGTTAAATAAGCTATTCGTTTCCTGGCCTCAGCTATGGCATGCTTACCACTATTGATGAATCAAACAGCAAAGAATCATTTTATGGCTAAGATTGCAGAAAACCCACTGGTGCTCGTTGACGGCTCCTCTTATCTTTATCGCGCATTCCACGCATTTCCACCGCTGACCAACCGTGAAGGGGTTCCTACAGGGGCAATGTATGGCGTACTGAATATGCTACGCAGCCTGATAGCTCAATGTCAGCCCAGTCATATAGTGGTGGTATTTGATGCCAAGGGAAAAACCTTTCGTGATGAACTGTTTGCTGAATATAAATCTCACCGCCCACCGATGCCGGACGATCTGCGCGCTCAGATAGAGCCATTACATCAAATGGTGAAAGCGATGGGGATTCCATTATTAGTTATTCCTGGTGTGGAAGCCGATGATGTTATCGGTACTTTAGCGCTGAGCGCTTCTGCAAAAGGGCGTGATGTGCTAATCAGTACCGGCGATAAAGATATGGCACAGTTGGTAACGCCGCAGGTTACTCTGATTAATACCATGAACAACACCATTCTTGGTCCGGAAGAGGTATGCGAAAAATATGGTGTACCGCCTGAGCTGATTATCGATTTTCTGGCATTAATGGGTGATTCTTCCGATAACATCCCAGGTGTTCCCGGTGTTGGTGAAAAAACGGCTCAGGCATTGCTGCAAGGGCTGGGTGGATTAGATACTTTATATAGCCAACTGGATAAAATTGCTGATTTGAGTTTTCGCGGTGCGAAAACCATGGCGGCAAAGCTGGAACAGCATAAAGATGCTGCTTATCTCTCTTATAAACTGGCCACCATTAAAACCGATGTGGAGCTGGAGGTTAATGAACAGGATCTGGCGCTACGCGAACCTGAAGTGGATGAATTACGTGAACTGTTTGCCCGCTATGAGTTTAAGCGCTGGCTGGCTGAGCTGGAAAGCACAGGCACTCTGAAGGCTGGTAACAAGAGCAGCGCCGCAGGGAAACCGGCTCCGGTTGCCTATCAGGCCGCGGCCGCTGCGCCGGAAGTTTCCGCCACCTTATCTCAGGAAGGTTATGAAGTTATCCTCGACTGGGATAGCTTTAACCGTTGGTTAAAGCAGTTGGAGCAAGCTGAGCTGTTCGCTTTTGATACCGAGACCGATGGTCTGGATTATATGAGTTCTAATCTGGTAGGTGTCTCTTTTGCCATTGAGGCAGGTAAAGCCGCCTATGTTCCTTTAGGCCATGATTATATTGGTGCGCCAGATCAACTGAGTGCCGAAGAAGTATTGAAAGCCCTGAAGCCGCTGTTAGAAAGTGAAAAAGCGTTAATCATTGGCCAGAACCTGAAGTTTGACCAAAGTATGCTGGCCCGTTACGACATTAATTTACGCGGTATTGAGTTTGATACCATGCTGGAGTCCTACGTGCTGGACAGCGTCGCCGGACGCCACGATATGGATAGTCTGGCAGGTCGCTACCTGAATCATAAAACCATCAGTTTTGATGAATTGGCGGGCAAAGGCAAAAATCAGCTGACGTTTAATCAGTTGGCCATCGAACACGCCGGTCCTTACGCCGCAGAAGATGCGGATGTGACTTTACAGTTACATCTGGCCATGTGGCCGAAGCTACAGCAAGAGTCGAGTCTGGAGCGAGTTTTCCGCAAAATTGAGATGCCATTAGTTCCTGTTCTGTCTCGTATGGAACGTACCGGCGTATTGATTGATGCTCAGATTTTAAATCATCATTCGGCTGAATTAGCTCAACGCTTAAAAGAGCTGGAAGATCAGGCACATGAGTTGGCAGGTGAGTCGTTTAATCTCTCTTCTACCAAGCAACTACAGGCGATTTTCTATGAAAAACAGAAATTGCCAGTACTGAAGAAAACGCCGGGAGGCGCGCCTTCTACCAATGAAGAAGTGCTGGCCGAGCTGGCGTTGGATTATCCACTGCCGAAAGTGATTCTGGAGCATCGTGGTTTGGCCAAGCTGAAAACTACCTATACGGATAAGCTACCGCTTATGGTAAATGCGGTTTCTGGCCGGGTGCATACCTCTTATCATCAGGCAGTGACGGCAACCGGGCGTCTCTCTTCAAGCGATCCTAACCTGCAGAATATCCCGGTGCGTAATGAAGAAGGGCGTCGTATTCGTCAGGCATTTATTGCACCTGAAGGTTACCGGATTATGGCAGCTGACTATTCTCAAATTGAGTTGAGAATTATGGCTGACTTGTCAGGTGATAAAGGGCTACTGGATGCTTTCGCACAGGGCAAAGACATCCACCGGGCAACGGCTGCGGAAGTATTTGGTACCCCACTTGAACAGGTTAGCGGTGAACAGCGCCGAAGCGCGAAAGCCATTAACTTTGGTTTGATCTACGGTATGAGCGCGTTTGGTCTGGCTCGTCAGTTGGGGATCCAACGGGGTGAAGCCCAGCGTTATATGGACCTGTATTTTGAGCGCTATCCGGGCGTGCTGGAGTATATGGAACGTACTCGCGTGCAGGCTTCTGAACAAGGCTACGTTGAGACGCTGTTTGGTCGTCGCTTATATCTGCCAGATATTAAAGCCAGCAACGGTATGCGTCGTAAAGGAGCTGAACGGGCAGCAATCAACGCGCCAATGCAGGGCACTGCGGCAGACATCATTAAAACCGCCATGATAGAAGTGGATAACTGGCTGCAACAGCAAGACAAACCACTGGTGAAAATGATTATGCAGGTACACGATGAACTGGTGTTTGAGGTTCATGAGTCAGTGCTGGATGCTTCAGAACAAACTATCCGTCAGCTTATGGAGCAGTGTGTAAAACTCTCTGTGCCAATGAAAGTCGATGTTGGGGTTGGAATGAACTGGGACGAAGCGCACTAATCACACACTGAATACTCTATAACTGACCGCTTAAACAGGCTCCAATGTGATAAACGTTGGAGCTTTTTTTATTTTTGAACATCTTCATAGATAATCACTTTTGATATCACTGGTGCGGATATCTATGTAACTAAACTACATAAACTCTATTTTTTTGTGATAACAGTCTCGGTATGTAATCAAATTGCTTGTAATTTTTTTACAAAAATTGCTTTTCCCTGTGTGAGAAATGGAGTAGAGTTAGCGCTGTAGGGTACAGAGGTAAGATGTTCTATTTTTCAACCCTGTAATAGGGTTGGCTTTATATTAGCCGCCCCATTCGTTTGAATGGGGCGTTTTTTTATCTGAAATTCAGGAAATAAGAAGGCAGGGTTTACTCTGCTGGCTGGTCATCAGACTCTTCATCGTTACGATCAAAATCCAGATTAAACCATTCATCCAGTTTCAAACGTAGTTTATCAACGCCCAGTTTCTTCAGAGATGAGAACATCTCAACCTGAATGTCTCCCTGAAACGGTAAAATCGCTTCACGTACCATATTGAGTTGAGCTTTACGGGCTCCGGAGGCCAACTTATCGGCTTTGGTGAGTAAAATCATGACCGGCAGTTCTACGTCTACTGCCCACTGAATCATCTGCTGGTCCAGATCTTTTAGGGGATGACGAATATCCATCAGCACCACCAGACCCCTGAGACATTCACGCTTTTGCAGGTATTCGCCCAGCGCGCGTTGCCATTTACGTTTCATCTCTTCCGGCACTTCGGCATAGCCGTATCCCGGTAAATCCACTAAATGAAGATTCTCTTCAACCTGAAACAGGTTAATTAGCTGGGTCCGTCCCGGTGTTTTACTGGTACGAGCAAGGTTCTTTTGATTGGTCAGCGTATTCAGGGCGCTGGACTTACCCGCATTAGAACGACCTGCAAAGGCGATCTCAATACCAAAATCAGCAGGCAAATGGGTAATGTCCGGGGCGCTGGTGACGAAATGTGTCTTATGATAGTTAAAGTTTTTCAGTGTCAAAACGTTCGTCTCCGCGAATAGCAAATTTGGCTGGCAATTATACTGTCTTCCGTAAGAAAGGGTGAGTTTATTGTCAATTTTCCCTGTAGCTAGCAGATATTGATGCAATAGCCAGCTAACCCTTGTGAGACATTTGCCATAGAAAAGTAGGGCAATGTCCTCTTTTTTAATTAGCCCTACAATTTAACACGTTTATTATCAGCTAGTTATTTTGTAGGACAGAAAATACCTAGTATTAATACCAGTTGGTTACTTGTTTAGCCGCCGCAGCATAGTAAAGTACACATCAAGCAAGGGGATGCACCAGGACAGAAATTCACAGGATGTGAATCTCACGGAAACATCAGGATGATGTTTACAGAGTAAGAAGGAAATACCTGACGGAATCAGGTAGCGTGATGCAGGATAGTAACACGGATAAGGAAGTCAGGATACGCAGAAGCGTAGTTCAGGAAGAACAAGAGCTAAGGATAGCACCAGGGATGAGCGTGTTTCTCCAGGAAGAGAACAAGGGCAATTACCAGGGAATGGAAAATAACAAAAGGATAGACCGGGACGTTGTTTGTTCACAGGGATGAGATTAGGAAATAATTTTTCCTTTAATGGTTCGAGACTAAGGCGACAGATAACTCTGTCGCCTTTTTTCTTGGTTTCTGCTAGATTCCGACCCAATATCTCCACTTTAGAGAATTCGCTATGAAGCAGCCTCAAAATACCGCGAAAGGCAACAATAAAGTTGTCAAAGCAAAGCGTAAAAGTCGTGAAGAAGTTGATGCCGAGGCTCGGGCGCGCAAGCGTGCGAAAAAACATCGGGGAAATTCAGCGGGCGCACGTACTAATGTTGATTCCCAATCCGGGAAAAATCAGAAATCTACCGGTGCTTTTAAAGATCCGCGTATTGGCAGCAAAACGCCAGTTCCGTTGATTGTTGAAGGTAATCAGTCAGTGGTGGCTAAACCTAAGGCACCTAAACCGCCAAAAGCTGCCAGTATTCCGCCAGAGCAAGAATTAGCCCTGTTGGAAAATGACGATCGCCTGAATGAGCTACTCGATGCTATTGATGATGGCAAAAAGCTGTCGGCAGAAGAACAACGTTATGTGGACAATACTCTCGATCGTATCGATGAACTGATGTCTGTTTTAGGCATTGATTTAGGTGACGACGAAGACGATCTGCTGGATGAACCAGAAGAGCAGAAAGAAGATATTGTTAAATTACTCAAAAGAAACAATCCTCAAGAGTAAATAATCGACTATGCAGTTAGTATTCCTGTTACCAGGTTTGATACTGGCATGTTATCTGGTCTGGTTATTAGGTAGACTATTATGGCTGAACCAACTGAAACACAGTTGGCGTTCAGCCAAAACCCCCGGTATTAGAAAAAGCAGTACTATAAAAAATATGAATAGACGACCGGGGAGACAAAAAAATAAGACGGAGTGAGCAAATGTCGACGCAGATGATTGATTGGGATCTGGCCCTTATTCAGAAATATAACTATTCCGGGCCCAGATATACTTCTTATCCAACGGCGCTTGAGTTTAGTGAGCAGTACGGAGAAAGTGATTTTCTGTCAGCGGTTGCCCGATATCCTGAGCGCCCGTTATCCCTCTATATACATATTCCTTTCTGCCACAAGCTTTGCTATTTCTGCGGCTGCAACAAGATAGTGACTCGTCAGGGGCATAAAGTTGAGCAGTACCTCGACGTACTGGAGCAAGAGATTCGTCATCGTGCTCCATTATTTACTAACCGTCAGGTTTCACAGATGCACTGGGGCGGCGGTACGCCAACCTATTTAAATCAACAGCAAATCAGCCGACTGATGGGAATGCTGCGCCAGCATTTTAACTTCCAGCCGGATGCTGAAATTTCTATTGAGATTGATCCACGAGAAATCGAACTGGATATTCTGGACCACCTGCGTTCAGAAGGTTTTAACCGTATGAGTATGGGCGTGCAAGACTTCAATAAAGAAGTGCAACGTCTGGTAAACCGCGAGCAGGATGAAGAGTTTATTTTCTCCCTGATTAACCGCGCCAAAGCTCTGGGTTTCCGCTCCACCAATATCGATCTGATTTATGGTTTGCCAAAACAGACAGCAGAAAGCTTTGCCTTTACGCTACAGCGCGTGGCTGAACTGAGCCCGGATCGCCTGAGCGTCTTTAACTACGCGCACTTACCAAGCCGTTTTGCTGCTCAGATTAAAATTAAAGATCATGATTTACCTTCGGCTAATGAAAAGCTGGATATTCTTCAGGAAACCATCAGTTCATTAACTAACGACGGCTATCAGTTTATTGGCATGGACCATTTTGCTCGTCCGGATGATGAACTGGCTATTGCTCAACGCGAAGGGCATTTGCATCGCAACTTCCAGGGATATACCACCCACGGTGACAGCGACTTGTTAGGCATGGGCGTCTCTTCCATCAGTATGATTGGCGATACCTACGCCCAGAATCAGAAAGATTTAAAAGCTTACTACGCCAGCGTTGAAGAAAAAGGCAATGGGCTGTGGAAAGGCCTGGCAATGACTGAAGACGACTGCATTCGTCGTGATGTGATTAAAACCCTGATTTGCAACTTTAGCCTGGACTTTGCCCCAATCGAGAAAGAACACAATATCCGCTTTGCCGAATATTTTGCAGAAGACCTGAAATTGCTAATCCCGTTGGAAAAAGATGGGCTAGTCACCATTGATGACAAACGTATCGACGTAACCGGCAAAGGTCGCTTATTGATCCGTAATATCTGCATGTGTTTTGACGTCTATTTACGCCAACAAGCACGGCGACAACAGTTCTCAAGGGTTATATAGAGGTTTTTTGTAGCTTAACAAAGCTAATCGTCGGGAGAGACGGGCGTGGGGGTCGACTTGGCGTAAGCCAACGAAGTGCCCGTAGCCCGGCTAGGCCCGACGCTCTCCGAATTAAAGTACAGATGGTCTTCCGGCCGACCACAAAGGTAAGATGAGCAGTATCGCCTTTACGGCCGGAATATCCTCAAAAGCTGACTAACTATAACCAACACCGATACCCGATAATCATCCAGAGAAACTTCAAATTTCACGCTGCCGCACACGCATGTTGCGTTGACCTTTCCCATTATTCTTATCTTTAGTTGACCCTGCTTCCCTTCAGATATAGAAGGGAAAAATCAGGAGAATAGAACAAACATAATCACACACAGGATAGCTGCAAAAGCGGTTTGAGGTGACTGCCCTGTCATTGCACCGACTTCGGTGCTGAAATTAAATAAATTAGCTAAATTTTCCAGCATGATCCTGCTCCGTACTGATCTGGAGAAATAATATTGTCGTCATAATACGCAGGTGATGAAATCTGTAAAGTACAAAATTTCACCAACCGTATCTAAAACGAGATTTGATGATTTGCGCCAAGAATATCAGAATTTGATGGAAAAAATGCGGACTGGATTACATTAAAAAAACTTTTTAATCCGGCATCCGTGCCGGTTAGAAACGATTATTCAATATCCAGCTCTTTCAATTTTCGAGTCAGGGTATTCCTGCCCCAGCCAAGTAACTGAGCGGCTTCTTGTTTGTGACCGTGAGTATGACGTAAAGCAACGGATAACAGCACACGCTCCATATCCGGCAAGGCTTCAGACAATAAATCTTCTTTGCCGGAAGACAGCGCCTGTTCCGCCCATTTCTCCAGTAATATTGTCCAGTGACCATCAAATGTGGCGGCAGAGGAGTGGGATTCCGGGGCTTGATCGTCATAAACAAACAACTCTTCCGGCAAGTCCTGGGGCAATACTTCTTTGCCAGCGGCCATTACCGTTAACCAGCGGCAGGTATTTTCCAGCTGACGAACGTTACCCGACCAGGTCATCTGGCTTAGCGCCAGTTCAGTATCCGGATGTAGAATCTTAGCTTCAACCCCCAGTTCCTGTGCGGTAATCAACAGGAAATGGCGTGCCAGACGGGGAATGTCTTCTCTGCGCTCACGCAGCGGAGGTAAATGAATACGAATAACATTAAGACGGTGAAACAAGTCTTCACGGAAATTGTGTTCTTTTACCAACAGTTCCAGATTTTGGTGGGTGGCGGCAATAATGCGCACATCAACTTTGATGGGCTCATAGCCACCAACGCGATAAAACTGTCCGTCAGCCAAAACCCGCAACAGACGAGTCTGAACTTCCAGCGGCATATCACCAATTTCATCTAAAAACAGCGTACCGCCATCGGCTTGCTCAAAGCGCCCCTGACGTACCTGACCCGCACCGGTAAATGCCCCTTTCTCATGGCCGAACAGCTCTGATTCAATCAGATCCTTGGGAATTGCAGCCATATTCAGAGCAATAAATTTGCCGTTGGCGCGAGGGCTGTGGCGGTGCAATGCATGGGCTACCAACTCTTTACCGGTACCGGATTCACCGTTGATTAATACACTAATAGATGACAAAGAAAGGCGACCAATAATACGATATACATCCTGCATGGCAGGGGCTTCGCCAATAATATCGGTAGTTGGTCGGCTATTTTGAGTTTCTTTTTCCGGCTGGCGAGTCTCCCGATAGTGACTGATTGCTCGTTCGGTTAATGCAACGGCTTCATCAATATCAAAAGGCTTAGGTAAATAGTCGAAGGCACCAAACTGATAGGCGCTGACAGCCGCATCTAGATCAGAATGAGCCGTCATAATGATAACCGGCAGTAAAGGGTGCTTCTGCTTGATAGTTTGCAGCAGCGCCAGCCCATCAATACCTGGCATACGAATATCGGATATTAATACGTCTGGAGAGCTCTTCTCCAGCGCGATTAAAACCTCGTCAGCAGAATCAAAGCTGGTGCACTGCATGTTGGCGCCAGTCAGTGCTCGCTCCAATACCCAGCGAATAGCGCTGTCATCATCAACAATCCAGGCTGTAGCTTGACTCATAGTAACCCTCACTGACGAATAGGCAGGAATACCGAAAATTCGGTGTGGCCTGGCCAACTGTTAAATTCAATTCTTCCCCGATGCTGGTCAATCAGACTACGGGCAATGGATAAGCCAAGGCCGGTACCGCCTTCGCGTCCGCTAACCATTGGATAGAAGATGGTGTCCTGTAGCTGTGGGGGAATTCCGGGGCCGTTATCTTCAATATCAATTCGGGCACATAAGCGATAGCGAATCCCATGCAGTGTCATTTGTGAGGCAGTGCGGGTTCTTAAAATAATAGAACCACCCGATTGTCCCAGCGCCTGCATGGCGTTTCTGGCGATATTTAACAGCACCTGTTCAACCTGTTCCGGATCGTGGATTAATTCCGGCATACTCGGGTCATAATCGCGAACAATAGTGACATTATCCGGCTTTTCCAGCACCAGCAACTGATAGACCCGCTCGGAGACCTGATGAATATTTTGTACCACCCGCTGGCCCGGATGCTGAGGCCCGAGTAATCGGTCCACCAGATTACGTAGCCGATCAGCTTGTTCAATAATCACTTTGGTATATTCAACCAGCCCGGGATCGGGTAACGCTTTAGCCAGCAGTTGCGCGGCTCCACGTAGCCCGCCTAGCGGGTTTTTAATCTCATGAGCCAATCCACGTACCAGTTCTCTTGCTGCGATCTGTTGTGAATGCTGTAACTGCTCCTGACTCAAACGTCGATGATTATCCAGCGCCGACAGCTCCATCAGAATATGCTCATCCGCCAGCAGTTGAGCGCTGAGGGTCAGCACATGGAGATGGCTATCCACCACCATAGTGACTTCGTTATCAGTAAATCCCTGGCCTTCGCGCAGGCTTGACCACATCAGATCAACATCTAACGACAGATAATCAACCAGATTAGGCAGTGGAGTACCAAACAGCTTACGAGAACTTTGCACCAGTAACTGCTGAGCAGCAGGGTTGGCGTATTGAATGGCTAATGAAAAATCCAGAATTAACACACAGGTAATCTGTGAGTTAAGAATTTGCTCGGTATCCGGCAGCGCTGGGTTTTCCATTAGTGGCTCCTTTGCACTAAATTGGGGCATCATCTGATAAGGCGTATTAAACCCTCAAAAAAGCCCCGCAATGTGGTCAGGTGAAAAAAGCCCATCAAGTGATGGGCTCAAACCCTAACGTAGATAACACCAATATGATGTTTTGCTCTTACATGCTGCTGTTACACACTGTAGTACAGTTCGAACTCCAGTGGGTGTGGAGCCATACGAACGCGGTTCATCTCTTCTTGCTTCAGTTCGATATAAGCATCGATAGCATCATTAGTGAACACGCCACCACGGGTTAAGAATTCACGGTCAGCATCCAGCGCGTTCAGGGCTTCTTCCAGAGAGCCTGCAACAGTAGGGATGTTTTTCGCTTCTTCTGCCGGTAAGTCATACAGGTTCTTATCCATTGCTTCGCCCGGATGGATTTTATTGATGATACCGTCAAGACCGGCCATCAGCAGTGCAGCAAACGCCAGATATGGGTTAGCAGCAGGGTCCGGGAAACGTACTTCAATACGGCGTGCTTTCGGGCTGGCAACTACCGGGATACGGATTGATGCAGAGCGGTTACGCGCTGAGTAAGCCAGCATAACTGGCGCTTCGAACCCTGGAACCAGACGCTTATAAGAGTTGGTAGTTGGGTTCGCCAGTGCGTTAATCGCTTTAGCATGTTTGATAACACCACCGATATAATACAGAGCCATTTCAGACAGGCCGCCGTACTTGTCGCCAGCAAACAGGTTAGTACCGTTTTTAGCCAGTGACATATGGCAGTGCATACCAGAACCATTATCGCCCACTAATGGCTTAGGCATAAAGGTGGCTGTTTTACCAAACGCGTGAGCAACGTTGTGCACCACATATTTGTAGATTTGGGTTTCGTCAGCTTTTTTAGTCATAGTATTGAAGCGGGTAGCCACTTCGTTCTGACCTGCGGTAGCCACTTCGTGGTGGTGAGCTTCAACAACCAGACCCATCTCTTCCATGGTCAGACACATGGCAGAACGCAGATCTTGTGATGAATCAACCGGTGGAACCGGAAAGTAACCGCCTTTAACCATAGGACGATGGCCTTTGTTGCCACCTTCGTATTTGGTGCCGGTGTTCCATGCCGCTTCGATATCATCGATATGGTAATAAGCACCTGCGATAGAGTTGCCGAAACGAATGTCGTCAAACAGGAAGAACTCTGGCTCTGGCCCGAACAGTACGGTGTCGGCAATACCAGAAGAACGCAGGAAATCTTCAGCACGTTTAGAGATAGAACGCGGGTCACGCTCGTAGCCTTGCATGGTGCCTGGCTCAAGCACGTCACAGCGAATAATAAGAGTGGTATCGTCAAAGAATGGGTCGATAAGCGCAGTGCTTGGATCTGGCATTAACACCATGTCAGATTCGTTGATACCTTTCCAGCCGCCAATGGATGAACCATCGAACATTTTTCCGTCTTCGAAAAAGTCTGCATCAACCTGATGAGCAGGGATAGTAATATGTTGCTCTTTACCTTTAGTATCGGTAAAACGCAAATCGACAAACTTCACTTCGTGCTCATTAAGCATCGTCAAAACATGTTCTGTGGACATTGGTGTTCTCCCGCTGGCTGTTATTTTCGAGTCATAATTTGGCATCGGTGCCATGGGCTAAAGTTATGCTATAATCGTGCCAGTTTTTATTCCGGTCCATTAAATAGCAGTCTGTAGCAGCTATGACTTCAGAGTATGAACGAAAAACAAATTTTTGCACTAAATTAGTGCATAGGCTATGGTCAGTGACTTAATTTGGTGCAAATCGCTTTTTATATAGACATTTTCTACCGTGAATGAGATCACAAACTGTCCAGCCGTTGGTTGTTTTTGACAGATCTTTGTGATCTTGTTTAGTAGTTCGTCTAAAGTGTGTACAATAACGCGCTATTTCTAATGCCTGAGGCAAATCTGTGATTGAGAATCTACGTAACATCGCTATTATCGCGCATGTAGACCACGGTAAAACGACCCTGGTTGATAAGCTACTACAAATGTCAGGAACTTTAGGGGAACAACGTAACGAAGCTACTGAGCGCGTTATGGACTCCGGTGACCTCGAAAAAGAACGTGGGATCACCATTCTGGCTAAAAACACCGCCATTACCTGGAACGGTTATCGCATCAATATCGTTGATACTCCGGGACACGCCGACTTCGGTGGCGAAGTAGAGCGCGTAATGTCAATGGTTGACTCGGTGTTGCTGGTTGTCGATGCAATGGACGGCCCAATGCCGCAAACTCGTTTCGTGACCAAAAAAGCGTTTGCTAACGGTCTGAAACCTATCGTGGTAATTAACAAAGTTGACCGTCCTGGCGCGCGTCCTGACTGGGTTGTTGATCAGGTATTTGACCTGTTCGTTAACCTGGATGCCATCGACGAGCAACTCGATTTCCCAATTATTTATGCTTCTGCATTAATGGGAATCGCAGGTAACGACCATAACGAAATGACTGATAACATGGATCCCCTGTTTGAAGCCATCGTTAAGCACGTTGCTCCACCAGACGTCGATAGTGACGGTTCGTTCCAGATGCAAATCTCCCAATTAGACTACAACAACTACGTTGGCGTTATTGGCATCGGTCGTATCAAGCGCGGTAAGGTTAAACCTAACCAGCAGGTCACTGTTATCGACAGTGAAGGTAAAACTCGTAACGGTAAAATCGGTAAAGTATTGGGCCATATGGGCCTGGAGCGTATCGAATCACAAGTTGCTGAAGCGGGCGATATTATTGCTATTACCGGTCTGGGTGAACTGAATATTTCTGACACCGTTTGTGATGTACAAAGCGTTGAAGCTTTGCCAGCACTGTCTGTTGATGAACCAACCGTAACCATGTACTTCTGTGTAAACACCTCTCCGTTCTGTGGTAAAGAAGGTAAATACGTGACTTCACGTCAAATCCTCGACCGCTTAAACAAAGAGTTGGTACACAACGTAGCGCTGCGCGTTGAAGAAACTGAAGATGCCGATGCATTCCGTGTATCTGGCCGTGGTGAACTTCACCTGTCAGTTCTGATCGAAAATATGCGTCGTGAAGGTTTCGAAATTGCCGTTTCTCGTCCTAAAGTTATCAACAAGGTAATTGATGGCCGTAAACAAGAGCCGTTCGAAAACGTTACGCTGGATATTGAAGAACAGCATCAGGGTTCAGTCATGCAAGCCATGGGTGAGCGTAAGGGCGATGTGAAGAACATGGTCCCGGATGGCAAAGGCCGTATTCGTCTGGATTACATGATCCCGGCTCGTGGTCTGATTGGCTTCCGTACTGAATTCATGACTATGACTTCAGGTACTGGCTTACTGTACTCAACTTTCAGTCATTATGATGATGTGCGTCCGGGTGAAATCGGTCAGCGCCAGAATGGCGTACTGATCTCTAACGGTCAGGGTAAAGCCGTTGCGTTCGCACTGTTCAGCTTACAAGATCGCGGTAAGTTATTCCTGGGCCATGGCGCAGAAGTGTATGAAGGCCAAATCATCGGTATTCACTCACGTTCTAACGACCTGACAGTGAACTGCTTAACCGGTAAAAAACTGACCAACATGCGTGCGTCAGGTACTGATGAAGCAACCATTTTAGTTCCTCCAGTTAAGATGTCTCTGGAGCAAGCTCTGGAATTCATCGATGATGATGAACTGGTTGAAGTAACGCCAACTTCTATACGTATTCGTAAACGTCATCTGACGGAAAACGACCGTAAACGTGCTAACCGTGGCCCGAAAGAAGACTAATTCTCGGTTGTTAAAATAGCGGCAATGAATATTGCCCAGAGTATTAAATTTGAAGGGGCAATGTTTATTGCCCTTTTCTTTTTTGTTTTTTTCTTTCACGAATGCTAAAAACCACTCTTGAGCTGACTTGATCCAGACGTTGCAGAGTGACGTTATGATTTTTGTGAAATGATGGTGATGTCGTGAGCGGAGGGATTCCGTTGCGGCAAGTATAACCCTATGCCGCAACGATGATTCAATTCAGTAGTATTAACCGAATAGTTTACCTTTCAGCAGACTCATTCCCAGAGACATTAAGTCCGGGTTAACCGGCTCTTCGCCTTTTGGAGACAGCTTATCAACGATATCAGGTAAGAATTGAGCAATAAGGCCGGAAGTTTCCTGGCTGCCCATACCTAATTTAGAGGATAACTGCTGTAAAGCGACTTTGCTGATAATATCCTGAACTTGTTGTCCAGAGATAGGCAGGTTAGCGCCAGTGCCGATCCATGACTGAACGATTTCAGTCAGACCACCCTGACGGAATTTGTCTAACAGGCCGGAAATGCCGCCTTGCTGTTCAACCCACTGAAGAATTGCCATGTAATCAACGGAACCGCTATTGTTGTTGCTGTTACCGCCCAGCATACCGCCTAATTGATCTAACAAACCCATTACCTTGTTACTCCTGAATTATATGAAACCGTGGGTATAGACTTACGCGAGTTATACCCTAATCATCCTTAATTTGTCCGTGTGGTGCCCGTATTACACTCAAATTAACCGATCTTGAGCCACCGCGCGGAGTGAGAATGAATTATATCCTAACCGACCAATATGCATTAATTTTTATCGCTAAATAATTAATCCGGATGATTTACTCCTGCCTGATTAACCAACTAATATGAATGAAAAGATGACTGATTTTTATTTAGTTTTTAGTGACTTTGTGATGCTCAGATAAGGATAACTGTGGTAGCGTAGTGTTGGGACAAACCATCAAATCATGCAGGTGCACATCATGTTGTATATCTTTGATTTAGGGAATGTGATTGTCGATATAGATTTTAAACGCGTACTGGGAGTCTGGAGTAACTTAAGCGGTGTGCCTTTAGCCACATTGAGCGAGCGTTTTACCATGGGTAAACCGTTTGAGTTGCACGAACGTGGTGAAATCAGCGATGAAGAGTTTGCATCACAACTGTGCGAAGAGATGGGGCTAACGTTGAGCTTCGAACAGTTTGAAGCGGGTTGGCAAGCTATCTTTATTGGTCAGCGTGATGAAGTGCTGGAAATTATGCGTCGCTTGCGTAAAGAGGGGAATCGGGTCGTCGTCTTGTCTAACACCAATGCGTTGCATTGCCGTTATTGGCCACAACAGTATCCAAAAGTGAGTGAATCTGCCGATCGCGTCTATTTATCTCAGGAATTAGGCATGCGTAAACCTGAGGTTGATATTTATCGCCATGTTTTACAGCAGGAAGGCGTTGATCCTCAACATGCTATTTTCTTTGATGATAATTACGACAATATTATAGCTGCCGAAGCGCTGGGAATTAATGCTGTGCATGTGGTTGATAAGACAGTTATCCCGGATTATTTTGGTGCAAATTAAGTTAATTTTTTGAATGCTAAACAGGCTGGTTCCTTTGCCTTACAGGTGAAGTAAGCTGGCCTGTATCGTCATTATCCGACTATCTTAAAGGAAAGGGCGATTCGATAGAAAGCGAGTATCTTATGTCACATCTATCCCATGTCCGGGGACCAAAGAGAATTAAACCGATAGTTGCTTATGCACAACTGCTTTGGGCCAGGGCCAATGAAGATCGCCTGCAAATGATGGCGGGTAATTTAGCATATGTCTCCCTGCTGTCGCTGGTGCCGCTGATTACCGTGGTGTTTTCTCTGTTTGCTTTATTTCCGATGTTTGCTGAAGTGAGCATTCAACTTAAAGCCTTTGTGTTTAATAACTTTGTTCCAGCCGCCAGCGAGACAATCCAGGCCTATCTGGAGCAGTTTGTGGCTAACTCCAATAAAATGACGGCAATTGGTATTTGTGGGTTGATTGTCACCTCGCTGCTATTGATTGGCTCGGTGGATACGGCACTCAATGCGATTTGGCACAGTGAACGCCAACGACCGATGGTCTATTCTTTCGCCGTGTACTGGATGGTGCTTACCCTCGGGCCTTTAATGGCGGGGGCCAGCATGGCTATCAGCTCTTACTTCCTTTCTCTGAGCTGGTTTCACGACGGTGATATGGGCAGTATCGTCGATCGGATATTGCGCATTTTTCCGCTGATTCTCTCTTTTGTTTCATTCTGGATACTGTACTGCATTGTGCCAACGGAGCGGGTTCCTGGCAGAGATGCCGCTATTGGCGCCCTGGTAGCCGCACTACTGTTTGAACTGGGGAAGAAAGGGTTTGGTATGTATGTCACCATGTTCCCGGCTTACCAGTTGATCTATGGTGTGCTGGCAGTGATTCCGATTTTATTTGTCTGGGTATATCTTAGTTGGTGTATTGTACTTTTTGGCGCAGAAGTGACAGTTACGCTCGGGGTGTACCGCAAACTGCGTGAAGAATATGAAGCCAATAACAATGCGGATAATGATTCAGGAACAACAGAGCAATGATTGCATTAATTCAACGGGTAAGTCGTGCTGATGTAGTGGTCGCTGGCGAGATGGTTGGCGCAATAGATAAAGGGTTACTGATATTACTGGGCGTAGAAAAAGACGATACCAATGAAAAAGCGGAGCGCTTGTGCGAACGTGTATTGGGCTATCGTATTTTCAGTGACGACCAAGGCAAAATGAATCTTAATGTACAACAGGCTGGTGGTAGCGTACTGGTGGTTTCTCAGTTTACGCTGGTGGCCGATACCCAGAAAGGCATGCGCCCCAGTTTCTCTCGCGGAGCGACTCCGCAGGATGCTGAACGACTATATGATTACTTCTCAGACTGCTGTCGTCGAATTATCACTACCGAAACCGGTATTTTCGCCGCAGATATGCAGGTATCGTTAGTCAATGATGGACCGGTCACCTTCAGCCTGCAGGTTTAGTACCGACAGCGGTTGATGAAATAAAGCGTTTCACTATAAAACAGATAAAACTAAGAGAGCTTTTATGTACCACCTGCGAGTACCGCTAACGGAACAGGAATTAAATGACTACTATCAGTTTCGCTGGGAGATGCTGCGTAAGCCGCTGAATCAACCAGTCGGCTCTGAAAAAGATGGCTACGATATGATAGCTCACCATCAAATGGTGGTGGATACTCAGGGCAAAGTGGTGGCCGTTGGTCGTTTATACATTAATGCCGATAATGAAGGCTCTATTCGCTTTCTGGCCGTGGCGGCCAATGTGCGGGGTAAAGGGCTGGGTACTCTGATTGCCATGACCCTGGAGTCTATTGCGCGTCAGGAAGGGGTAAAACGGATCATTTGTAGCGCCCGGGAAGAGACGGTGACCTTTTTTGATAAGCTGGGATTTACCAATCAGGGTGAGATCACCACACCTCAGACCACTCCCGTACGCCATTTTCTGATGAGAAAACCGATAGCAACGCTGGATGATATTCTCCATCGCCCTGACTGGTGTGCCCAACTGCAAAATGCCTGGTATCAAAACATTCCCCTGAGCGAAAAGATGGGGGTACGTATCAGCCAGTACACCGGCCAGCGCTTTATTACCACTATGCCGGAAGGGGTGAACACCAATCCTCACCATACTATTTTTGCCGGTAGTCAGTTCTCCTTAGCTACATTAACCGGCTGGGGGCTAATTTGGTTGCTGTTGCAGGAGCGTCAGTTAGGCGGTTCTATCGTGCTGGTAGATGCTCATATTCGCTATCAGAAACCGGTAGTTGGCCGACCAACGGCAGTAGCCAGTATGGACTCAATGAAAGGCGATTTGGATCGCCTTGCCCGTGGTCGTAAAGCTCGGGTTCAGTTAGAGGTGACCGTCTCTGGTGAGCAAGATGTAGGCTGTGTGTTTGAAGGAACCTATATGGTTCTGCCTGAGGGGCATGAGTAATTTATGCCCATAGACTCCCCAGATGGTAGCGAGTTCTACAGGCTATCAGTGGAAGTTGGTCGCCAACAGGAAGGCATCGGCAGTTACCTGCTATTACGACAGATTAAATACAAAATTCTGAGTCAGCTTATTCACTGAAAATCTTTCTGGCTTACTTGCGAAATGATGAAGTCGGCCCGTTCATCGGCAGGAATACGCGGAATTTCAATTAGTTGATATCCATATGCCTGATACGTCTTGCTCAGAGTCCAATACGTCTGTTCTGCTTCCTCAATTGACTGTTTACGTTCAGAGTCCTGTACATAAATTTCTTTCCATGGTGGTGCAATAAACACTGTGCCAGCATATCTGAAATTATTGATAGCTTTTTCAACATGTGCCGGAACAGGGAATCCGCAGAGACTCAAATATCCGGCCACGTCAGGAATACCACGATCAAAAAAACATAGCTCATGGCATCCATTTGCCGCGTGCCATGAGTGAATTTCCCAACTTAACATAAGCTCGGAAAATGCAATACGATCACCCCAAGGTAGCGCGTTTCCGCCAATACTTATCTGATCCTGAATAATGGACCTTCCTGCTTCGACTGAACATAAATAGCCTCTTTGGGTCAGTGCATCAATCAGAGTACTCTTTCCTGAGCCAGGGCCACCTGTAATTACAATACGTTTATGAAAGTTAAGCATAAGAGTCTCCTCTACGGCAGAGTTAAAAGATAAGTTAAGAAGAATAAGTTAGAAAGTTTGAATCGGGGGAAGACCGGGGAAGAGTAGTTTTAGCATTAACCTATCATGCCAGAGGACAATTTATTTTGTTTCAGCAAATAGGCTAATTATATTTGTATGATGCCCATATTGTCATACACACATAACAATATGGGCTCAGTAGCCAGCTTTATTATCCAAATGGTGATGCTTCAGGAGCATCCTGCTTTGATGGCGGTGCAGGTGCTACCGGTGGGTCAATAATCGGCTCTGGAGTTATAGCCTGAGGTTCTTCGGGAATAGCTTTCTGTCCTGCCGGATATTGGGTTAGCTGTTGCCCGGTATCACTGGTCATTTTCAGACTGCCTTTCAGTTCGGGTTTTCCACTTTGTTTATCAATCAAATCGCCATTGAGCTGTAGGGCGATAGTACCGTTGCCCTGTAGTGGAATTGCTTGCCATCCCCAACTTTGCAGAATATCAACCGGTACAGAGCGGCCATTAAGGGTCAGGTTCAGAGCTCTTTCAGGTTGTTGGCCCAGCGTGGCATTTGCCTCGATTAACCCTTCTTTAGTGAAAGCACTTATATCGCTGATAGTAATGGTTTCTGGCATAGCGTTAAGGGTAAAGGACGGGTGGCGCAGGTCAATTTTATTTAACGTAGCATCAGAGGCGTTAAAACTTAATGTGCCTCCCCACAATCCAACCTGACGGTTTTTCACCAGATACAGATTGTTGCCGTTGCTGTCGATAGAGGTGAACTGGAACGGAAAGTCAGGAGTAATATCAATCAGAATATTGCGGTTTGCCGCCAGCTTGGTGATATGCAATTCACGCAACCATTCAGGCTGAACCTGTTTTAACTGGGCCAACCAGTCTTTAGGTAAGGTATAAAGCAATGCGGTGAATGCTACGTCATCCAGCGTCAGAGTTTGGGTATCCCGCTGCCAGTTACCGGTTGCTCGTACTAAACCATCCTGCCAGCGGCTGCTGAACTGTTTGATTTTGATGCTGTTATTTTCCAGCTCAAGGCTTAGTACCGGACTAACCAGATGATTATCGTTATAAATCATATCAGAAGCATTCATCAGAGCACTGCCGGATGTTGCCTGCCAACGGCCTTTAATAAACTCCAGATCTTTCATCGACAGTGTGAAGTCACTAAATGCCCATTCAGGCCCCTGAATATTGGTATTAATCAGGTCTAAACGGTTCAGGCTAATATCGGTATTGCTGATGCGTTGATTAAGCTGATCCAGTAATTGATCTAACTCGAGAGGGCTCTGATATTTCACTTCACTAAGGCGCAGGCTTTCTATCTGCCATTTGCCATCGGCGGTACGTTTACCGTTTCCGGTGAGTTGTCCATTGGCTAAATCAGCACCAACATTGTTAAACAGAATCTGATGATCTTTTACTTCGCCCTGAACCAGAACTTTATGGGTATCAATTCCGTTAACTACCAACTTATCGGCGCTAAATTCAAAACGATTGTCTTTCTCTGGTAGAAAATTATTGGTTAATGTCCATGGAATAATGCCGCCGTTGACCTTTTCCCCTTGCAGGCTGAGCTCCGGACTGTCGACATTTAATGTCATATTTCTTAGCTGGAAGCGGTCGCTACCGGGTGCCAGCTCTATCGTATTTTTGGACGACAAGTTAAGGGTGCCGTCTTCCAGCTCCAGCGCTGAAAAGTACATTGGTGTTTGCCAAAATGATGAAGTCAGTTCCAGCGTTACTTTTTTTGCTTTTAGTAGTGGCGACTGTTTTTGTTGGCTGAATTCAACATCATTAAGCACTAACTGATAGGGAGAGGTAATACTGTAATCCAGATGGTCCAGCGAGAGTTGGTAAGGAGTATTGTCGGTTACCCACTGGCTAACCCATCTGGCGGCATAAGAGGTTTGGGCAATAAAATAAACAGCAATTGCCAGCACCAGAATCAGGGCCAGTAGGGTATACAGTGATTTCCGAATAAATCTCATGGTCTGAATCCGTATGACAAAATTAAGCAAGGTCTCTTTATGCCGTATTTACTCTACAATCTCAATGAAAATAGTAAGAAATATACGTTAAGACATATTATGAATCATGCGACTCAATAAGCAAAAAGCCCACCGTAAAGGTGGGCTTCATGCAACACATATCATCGGTTATTTCTCGTGAGGAAATACCAGATTCAGCACAATTGCAGTAATACCACCGGCAGCGATACCGGAAGATAACAACGTTTTTAACCACTCAGGGGCAAATTGCAGAATCTGTGGTTGCTGAGAAACACCAAGGCCAACGGCCAGCGAGAGCGCCATAATCATAATTGCCCGGCGGTTCAGGGTTTCGCGGGAAACAATACGTACCCCGGAAGCAGCAATGGTACCAAACATCACAATGGTGGCTCCGCCTAATACGGGCTCCGGAATGCTTAATACAAAGCTACTGACAATCGGGAAAAGGCCTAACAGCACCAGCATCAGGGAAACCACATAACCCACATAGCGGCTGGCAACACCGGTTAATTGAATAACACCGTTGTTCTGACCAAAGCAGGAGTTAGGGAAGGTATTAAACACCGCAGACAGCATGGAGTTCAGACCATTCGCCAGCACGCCGCCTTTCAGACGCTTCATATATACAGGACCTGCCACCGGCTGCTCTGAAACATCAGAGGTTGCGGTAATATCACCAATGGTTTCCAGTGAGGTGATCATAAACACCAACATTAAAGGAATAAGCAGCGTCCAGTCAATACCAAGGCCATAGTAAAGCGGAGTTGGCACCATAATCAATTCGCTCTCTACACTGGCACGCTCTGGCAGCATACCCATAGCCCAGGCCAACAGATATCCAATCGCCATAGCAATGACCAGTGAAGAAACACGCAGATAAGGATTACGTTGGCGGTTAAGTAAAATAATCGTCGCTAGTACCACGCCAGCCAGCAGCAGGTTGCTTGGGGAACCAAAGGTATTATTGGTTTCTGACATGGCGCTGTAGCCACCGCCAATAGAGATTAAACCAACCTGAATCAGCGACAGACCAATAATCATCACCACAATACCGGAAACCAGCGGCGTAATAACTCGTTGAGCTAAATGCAGCACGCGCGACAGGAAAATCTCGGTACAGGAGGCCAGCATCAGAGTGCCAAACAGGGTTGCCATCATGGTCGGCACATCGGCACCGCCATTTTTCAACGCGGTTCCACCCATAATCAGTGGCGCAACAAAGTTAAAGCTGGTGCCCTGAATAGATAATAAGCCAGAACCTACCGGTCCCCAGGTGCGAATTTGTAATAACGACGCCAAACCGGAGGCAAATAGCGACATACTGATAATGTGCTGAGTATCCTGTGCCGGCAGTCCAAGCGCCTGACAAATCAACATCGCTGGAGTGATAACGGCAACGAACATCGCCAGCAAGTGTTGAAGCGCGGCAAACAGCGTTTGCGGTAGCGGTGGGCGATCTTCAAGATGATAAATCAGTTCACTATTGGAAGCAGGGGCTGGCGTACTGATTTTTTCGACATTACTGACAGCATCGTGTGCGGGATGTAGGCTGGTCATGATAAAAGTGAAGAACCTCTGAAGCTGCAAAGAGCGCATTTTAATGATTTTAAAATTTATCGCAACCGTTTGCGTTATCGTTTGCTAATGATTATTTATCCAAACTGTAATCTTGATTACCTACAATACATTGAAAGACAGGTATAGTGCAGCCTGTAAAGCGCCTCCATCGGTATTGAAACAAAGCGAGTTCCCCAATGAAAAAAATAATGATGATTGGTTTTGGCGCCATGGCTCATGAAGTTATGGCTCGTTTACCTCAGGGAGTTAGTGTGGGTTGGATTGTGGCTCGCCCCCATCACCATCAGGCCATTTCACAGCTGTGTGATGGTCAATTAATACCGTTAACTCATCCCGATGAGTGTCAGGGGCAACCGGATCTGGTGCTGGAGTGTGCCAGCCAGAAAGCGGTCAATGAATATGGCGAATCAGTATTGAATCGAGGTTGGAAGCTGGCGCTGATTTCTACTGGTGCACTGGCGGATGCCGGGTTATTTTACCGAGTACGTCAGGCTGCTCTTCAGGGTAAAGGTGAGTTAATTATCTTATCCGGCGCTGTAGCCGGTATGGATGGCCTGTCTGCTGCACGTGAAGGTGGATTAGATAACGTAACCTATATTTCTCGTAAAAGTCCCGCCAGTTGGCGTGGAAGCCCGGCAGAACAGCGGGTTGATTTGGATAACGTCTCTCAGGCAACGATATTTTTTGAAGGGAGTGCCCGCGAAGCGGCCAGTTCTTTTCCGGCGAACGCCAATGTTGCAGCGACTATTGCGCTGATGGGTATCGGTATGGATAAAACCCGGGTGAAAATGATTGTCGACCCTCATACTCAAAAGAATACTCATAAAATTCATGTTGCAGGACGCTTTGGTGAATTTGATATTGAACTGAATGGTCAGCCTTTGGCGACAAATCCAAAAACTTCCACGCTGGCGGCGTTAAGTGCGGTACAGATTTGCCGACGCTTGGTTAGCGATGGTTTGGCGGATGAATAATCAGGCGTGAGTGTATCTTGAGCTTTCCGGCAGCCAGCGTTCAATAAGTGCCTGAGCATGCTGCGGGTGTTTTTGATGGATATAGCGGGCGGTGCGTTGTACTTCCGGGATCATGCTTTGATCCCGCATCAGGTCAGCCACTTTAAACTCAGTAATACCGGTCTGGCGGGTGCCTAATAACTCACCTGGCCCGCGGATCTCTAAATCTTTCTGGGCAATAACAAATCCATCATTGCTGTCGCGCAGTACCTGAAGGCGCTTCTGAGCCGTTTTACTCAGGGGAGCTTTATACAACAATACGCAGTGAGAGGCGACGGCACTGCGACCAACACGGCCACGTAGCTGGTGGAGTTGGGCTAAACCTAAACGCTCCGGGTTTTCAATGATCATCAGGCTGGCGTTTGGTACGTCAACCCCAACTTCAATGACGGTAGTGGCTACCAGTAGTTGAACCTCACCTCGCTTGAAGGCGTCCATCATATCCTGCTTTTCTTGCGCTTTCATACGGCCATGAACTAAACCAATATTCAGTTCCGGCAGCGCTATTTTGAGTTCTTCGGTTGTCGCCTCGGCAGCCTGAGCCTCCAGCACTTCTGATTCTTCAATCAGGGTACAAACCCAGTAAGCCTGACGACCTTCCTGCTTACAGGCATCTCTCACCCGGCTGATAATATCTTCCCGTCGTGAATCAGGGATAGCAACGGTAGTGACCGGAGTACGACCCGGCGGTAGTTCATCAATCACCGAGGTATCCATATCCGCATAGGCCGTCATCGCCAGCGTGCGGGGAATAGGCGTTGCTGTCATTACCAACTGATGAGGGTGAAAACCCTGTTCTTCGCCTTTCTCCCACAGAGCCAATCGCTGATGCACACCAAATCGGTGTTGTTCATCAATAATGACCAGCGCCAGACCGGAGAATTTTACCTGTTCCTGAAAAATCGCGTGAGTACCGACAATCATGGAGACTTCACCGGCAGCAATAGCCTCCATTTGTTGCTGTCGTGCCTTACCTTTTTGCTTACCGGCTAACCAACCTACATTAATACCCAACGGTTCAAACCACTGGCGAAAATTACTGGCATGTTGTTCTGCCAGCAATTCGGTTGGTGCCATCAGAGCAACCTGCTTACCGTTTTCAATGGCAATTAGCGCTGCCAGTGCGGCAATCAGCGTTTTACCGGAACCAACATCCCCCTGTACCAGACGCATCATCGGTACCGGTTTTGCCATATCCTGCTCAATATCAGTCACTACCCGACTTTGTGCGCCGGTAGGCTTAAACGGCAGGGAAGCCAGCATGTTTGATTTTAGCGTACCATTGTCGGTGAGCGGCCAGGCGTTATAGCTTTGTGCTCCGGCACGTGCGGCCAGCATACTCAGATTATGAGCTAGTAGCTCTTCCATAATCAGACGGCGCTGAGCAGGGTGTCTTCCTTGTTCCAGATCGGTAAGCTGAGTGTCCGGCGGTGGGCGATGCAATATGCTTAACGCCTCCGGCAGGCTCATCAATTTACCGCTTAATTCTGAAGGCAATAACTCACTGATAGCACAGGTCTCCAGCAATTTTAATGCCTGATCTGTCAGCTTACGCAGCGTTGCCTGACGTACGCCTTCGGTAGTGGAGTAGACCGGTGTTAGCGTCTCTTCCAGTTGAATAGCACCATAATCACCCTGAATACTGTATTCCGGATGGATTATCTCTGCGTTATGACTACCACGTTTCACCTCGCCATAGGCTTTCACCCGTTTGCCTGCGGACAGGCTATTTTTCATGGCAGCGTTGAAGTTAAAGAAACGCAGGGTCAGCACTCCCGTACCATCGGTAATCTGGCAGGTTAGCATTCGACGGCGGCCAAAGGCGATATCACTGCGGATGACTTCCCCTTCCACGGTTACGTGTAAGCCGGGTAGCAAGTCGCCGATAGGGTAGAGTTTGGTACGATCTTCATAGCGAAGTGGAAGGTGGAATAGCAGGTCCTGAATGGTAAACAGACCGATTTTGGCCAGTTTAGCGGCTTGACTGGCGCCAACCCCCGAAAGGGTATTCAGCGGGATGGCATCCAACAGGCGGCCTTTCATATCAGGCCTCTTGAGCTTTAGGTTTCAGCGCTTGCATCGCAGTCCACCAGGCTTCATCGGCAACGATTTCACCGTTGTCATCAATATGAGGGCGTGGCAGGTTTTTGCGTTTGGCAACGTTAGCCAGCACCGGATAACCGCCTTCAAACAGAAAACGCTGTTGTTCCTGATAGCTTAGAGGGCTACCTTCCCGCTGATACATACCGGCAGCCTGACGCTGACGTTGTGCTTCATATAATATCAGGGCGGAGGCCACAGAAACGTTTAGCGACTGAACCATGCCGATCATTGGAATAATAATATCGCTATCGGCCAGTGCCAGCGCTTCAGCAGTAATGCCGGTTTTTTCCTGCCCCAACAGAATACAGGTTGGCAGGGTATAGTCGATCTCGCGAAAGTCTACCGCCTTCTCTGACAGATTAGTGGCCAGAATTTGCATGCCTTGTTGCTTCAGATGGCTAACGGCAGAATGAATATCGCGATGGGTTTTGACCTGCACCCAGCTGTTGCTGCCGGCGGCGCTGGCGACCTGAGTTCTCATTCTCTCATGAGGCCAGACGGCGTGAACTTCATGCACACCAACGGCATCCGCAGTGCGGATGATGGCGGAAACATTATGAGGTTTATGTACCTGCTCCAGACAGACGGTTAAATCAATCTGTCTGGTAGCAAGCATATGGCGGATCCGGGCGTAACGTTCGGGCGACATAGCAATTAATTTCGGTTGCGGGTGACTTTAATCACATCCGGCATAATGCGAATTTTGCGCATAATATTAGCCAGATGAACGCGGTTGTGCGTGGTTAAGCGAATGTAGGCGATATAAACCCGGCCATCTTTTTCTTCCGTATTCAGGCTTTGAATATTGGATTTTGCCGAGTTAATTTCAGCGGTCAGATTGGCCAGTACGCCCTGATGGTTAAACATCTCGACTTTGATCTCAGCAATAAATTCTTGCTCAGTATCTTCTGCCCACTCAACGGCCATGAATTTTTCTGGTTCTTTCTGGTAACCGCGAATATTGCGGCAGGATTCGTGGTGAATAACCAGACCTTTCCCCGGACTGACGTGGGCAATTATTGGGTCACCAGGAATCGGGCGACAACACTTGGCGAAGGTCAACAGAATACCGTCCGCGCCGCGAATCGCCAGTTTACGGCCATTAACCGCTGGTTCATCATCGTTATTGGAGCCGTCATTAAGCAGGTTTTTAGCAATCATCACGCTCATGACGTTGCCCAAGCCCACTTCCGCCAGCAAATCATCAAGGGTTGCCAGTTTCAGGCGTTTCAGTTCCCGGCTCAGGTTCTTTGGATCGATATCGGTGACTTTACGTCCCTGACCCAGCGCATGGTTCAACAGACGACGGCCCAGTCCGATAGAATCATCGCGCTTCAGGTTTTTCAGCATCTGACGAATTTTAGTACGAGCTTTGGAACTGACCACAAAGTTCAGCCAGGCAGCGTTTGGACGGGCGCCCGGCGCAGTAATAATCTCAACGGTTTGACCGTTATGCAGCTCTTGCGAGAGCGGATAAGGCTGGCGATCAACTCGCGCCCCAACGCAGGCATGGCCGATATCGGTGTGTACCGCATAGGCAAAATCGACCGGCGTTGCCCCAGCCTGAAGTTCTACAATGCGGCCTTTTGGCGTAAACACGTAGATTTCATCCGGGAACAGGTCGGATTTCACACTTTCAATAAATTCAAACGAGCTTCCGGCGCTTTGCTGTAGCTCAAGCAGGCTTTGCATCCAGCGCTGAGCGCGGATTTGTGCTGCGGTTCCGGACTCACCCTGCTCTTTATAAGCCCAGTGAGCCGCGACCCCCATTTCTGCCATTTGGTCCATGTCTTCAGTACGAATTTGTACTTCAACGGGTACTCCGTGTGGCCCAATCAGAGAGGTGTGCAGCGACTGATAGCCGTTAGCTTTTGGAATGGCAATATAGTCTTTTACTCTGCCGGGACGAGGTTTATACAGGCTGTGCGCCTGACCCAGTGCCCGATAGCAGGTATCGACTTCATTGACGATAATCCGGAACGCATAGATATCCATAATCGAGTGAAAACGCTGCTCTTTATGGTGCATTTTCCGATAGATGGAATAGAGATGTTTTTCCCGACCGCTAACGCGACAGGGAATACCAGCCTCTTTCAGACGACCATCGATTTCCGACAGGATCTTCTGAATCATCTCTTTACGGTTACCGCGGGCGGCTTTCACCACTTCTTTGAGTACGCGATAGCGGTTAGGATAGAGCGCTTCAAAACCAAGCTCTTCCAGCTCGATTTTTAAATGATGGATACCGAGACGGTGGGCCAGAGGGCTGTATATCTCAAGCGTTTCGCGGGCAATACGTCGACGTTTGTCGGGACGTAACGAACCGAGAGTACGCATATTGTGCGTACGGTCGGCCAGCTTGATCAAAATGACGCGGATGTCTTGCACCATCGCCATGATCATTTTGCGAAAGTTTTCTGCCTGAGCTTCTTTCTTGTCGCGAAACTTAAGCTTATCCAGTTTGGATACGCCATCCACCAGTTCGGCAACGCTTTTTCCAAAGCGTTGTTCCACATCCTGATAGGTAACGGATGTGTCTTCAATAACATCGTGTAGCAGCGCGGCTATCAGCGTTTCGTAATCCAGCCGCATGCCTGCCAGAATGCAGGCCACAGCAACGGGATGAGTGATGTAAGGTTCACCACTGGAACGTGATTGCCCTTCATGGGCATCGCGAGCAACAACGTACGCCTGTTTGAGGCACTCAATTTGCTCATCCGGCAAGTATTGTTTAGCCAGTATATTAAGGCTTTCAAACAGGTACAAAATAGGCAGCCTTGATTAACGACGACCTTCAGCAATCGCGGTGACAGCGTGCATTTCTGCGGCATCCTGCTCTTGCTGTTCTTGACGAGCGTGAGAATCCAGAATCTGAGAGTTGATCAGACCTTCTTCAATTTCACGCAGTGCGATAACGGTATATTTGTCGTTCTCTTCAGGAACCAGAGGATCTTTACCCTGAGTCTGGATTTGACGAGCCCGACGTGCTGCGACCAGAACCAGGTCAAAGCGGTTACCAATTTTTTCAACAGCGTCTTGTACGGTTACGCGTGCCATAAGTGTGTAGCTCCACAGATAAAGAAAAGACTGGGCATAATACTGAAACCTGCTTCAGTCTGCCAATAATTTGCTGATTAATGCTTCATTTCGCATTTTTTGGCGGTCTAAACGCAAACGTTCAGTACGAATGATTGCTTTCAGGTCGTGTAATGCCAAATCAAAGTCATCATTAATGATCAGATAATCATATTCATCATAGTGAGAAATTTCCTGTACTGCTTTATTCATACGTTTAGCAATAATTTCATCACTATCTTGTCCACGCCCCTGAAGGCGACGAACTAATTCATCTTTCGATGGGGGTAAAATAAAAATGCTGCGGCTTTGCGGCATTTTTTCCCGAATCTGACGGGCTCCCTGCCAGTCAATATCGAGAAAAACGTCAATTCCCTGAGAGAGAACCCGTTCAATCATTGGCCGGGATGTGCCGTAATAGTTACCAAAAACTTCGGCGTACTCTAAAAAAGCATCTTCTGCGATTAAACGCTGAAATTCTTCGACAGAGACATAATAGTAGTGCTCACCTTCTGCTTCACCAGGGCGTTTCTCTCTGGTGGTATGAGAGATAGACACTTGCATATCGTAAGTCGGTTGCGTTTTTAACAGTGCCTGAATAAGGCTGGATTTTCCCGCACCGCTGGGTGCCGAAATAATATAAAGAGTACCTTTAACCATTATGATGTCTGTTTACTGTCGTTGAATTATCAGAAAAGAAGTGTGCAAAATCCCTGCATAGTATACACCGCTGCCGTCTGGCTTACATCCTTGTCACACCATAACGTATCAATTTTATTTATTGCTGGGCTAATTAAAGGTATTTCGAGCCTTCTCACAAAATAATAATCCGTTGCAGAAAGAATAAATTCTTTTTTCGTAGCGGCTTCCAGAGTGTACGTTTGGCGCTGTTTTTGATTTTCGTTTCCCATTGAAATAGGCCCTCTTACATAGAGGGAGAACGGAATGCTTTTTCTTATCAAACTGTTAGTTGGCTGGCTGCTGCTCTATTTGAGTGGAGGTGTAGCCTGGGGGCAACCTTTAACCGAATGCCCAAAATGGAATAAAGCTCAGACAATACGAGAGATCAGGGCATTAGATGCCGAATTACAACGATGGAATGAGGCGTATTACTTTCAGGGCATTTCATTGATTGATGACGATATTTATGACCATTTGCTGGCTCAGCGGCGGCTGTGGGCCAGCTGTTTCCCTAATGTCATTGCAGAACCAAGTGTATTTGGCGAAGAGGAACGAAATTTGCCGATGCTTCACCCGATTGTACAAACCGGGTTGATAAAACTGGCTAACAGGCAAGCCGTTGCGGACTGGATGAAACCTCGCTCGAACCTTTGGATACAGCCAAAGATTGATGGTGTGGCGATTACGCTGGTGTATCAAAACGGCCATCTGGTTTCCGCCATCAGTAGAGGGGATGGTATTAAAGGCGAAGACTGGACTGCCCATGCCCTGAAGATTAACGGTATTCCCCGACAAATTAGTACTGACTTACCACGAGTAGTGGTGCAGGGGGAACTGTTCTGGTATCTGGCAGATCATATTCAACATCGCGATGGTGGGCAAAATGCCAGAGCCAAAGTTGCCGGAGCCATGATGGCAAAAGAGTTGTCACCACAGGCAGCGGCGAATATTGCTTTCTGGGCCTGGGATTGGCCTGATGGTCCGGAAGACATGGTATTTCGTCTGCAACAGTTAAAACTAATGGGGTTTGAGTATGGATCGGACGATACCCATCAGGTGGCAAATGTCGATGAAGTGGAAAGCTGGTATCAGTATTGGTTTGATAATCCATTGCCGTTTGCCCGTGATGGTGTAGTTATTCGTCAGGGTCTTCGCCCATCGGGTAGTTATTGGAGTGCACAACCGCCACTTTGGGCGGCTGCATGGAAGTATCCGACAGAAAAGGTCATTGCCGAGGTGCAGGCCATCAATTTCAACATTGGACGTACTGGTCGAATTTCAGCGGTAGCACAGTTAAAACCAGTCAAAATTGATGATAAAACAGTACGCCGCATCTCTTTAGGGTCGATAGCGCGCTGGAAAGCATGGGATATTGTTCCCGGCGATAGGGTAGCGGTAACCCTGGCGGGACAGGGGATTCCAAAAATGACAGAGGTGGTCTGGCGTACCGCAGAGAGAACTCTGCCGGAAATTCCGGATCAAGCACAGCATCATTCTTTAAGCTGTTGGAATACCGAGGCAGAGTGTGAGCAACAGTTTATAGCCCGACTGGTATGGCTTAGCGGCAAGAAAGGTTTGGATCTGAAAGGCATCAGCCAGAAAACATGGCAGCGGTTACTGGTTGCTGAAAAGGTAACTGATTTAGCATCCTGGCTCTGGTTATCTGAAGCTGACCTGTTATCCATATCCGGTTTTGGTAAGGTCAGTTCTCAACGAGTGCTACAGCAAATTACTGTTGCCCGCCAGCGTGATGCTGCTCAATGGCTAACCGGATTGGGGATGACGCTTATTTCTCCGGAAATCATGCGAAAAGCTGGCTGGGATAACTTGCTTAGCTGGACAGAAGCTGACTGGGATAACTTGCTTAGCTGGACAGAAGCTGACTGGCAGCAGCACGGTGGATTAGGCGAAAAAGGTGCCAAACAGGCAGTCGCATTTGTTCACTACCCGCCGCTGTTAGCTTTGGTTGAACAGCTTAAAGCAGCAGGTGTTCAGGGTTTTTAACCTGAGATATGGCTAATCAGGATTACTCACTTCCTGATACATATAGCAGGCATTCTCACCATAAGCGGCAAGCTTTTCGTTAAGTTGCGGAGTCTGGTCAACGGGCAGATAGCCCTGACTGCGCCAGTAGCTGTTTGCCTGAGCCAGTGACACCAGACTGGTGTGCTGAAAGCCTTGCTCTTGTGCATTCTCTTTTGCGGAGGTAAACAGCGTCTTACCAACACCTAATCCTTGAGCAACAGGAGAGATAGCGCAATCGTGTACAAACCAACTGTCTGCTTCCACAGGCAGGTTATTCAGCATGCCATCGAGAGCTGGGGGGAAAGTACGAATCCATGGATAAGAGATCAGATAACCTAATAAACGATCTGGTGTAGCAGCAACCCAGCAGGTCTCTGCGGACAATTCCAGACGGTTTTCAAAGAACTCAGGGCTTTCCAGAATATCAGAGGGATAAACCGATGCCTGAATATCAAGAATCGCGTCCAAATCAGACGGATTCATGCTGCGAATATGGTAAAACACGAAAAAGCCTTTATAAATTAATCTGATGAATAAACACAGAAGCCAGTATACCTGATTATGGCGGTAGTTTGGACAGGGAGTTTCTCTTTAGATCGTCATAAAGAATATTTTGCAGCTAAATATGGTTTTTTCCCGACGGTATCAGGGTAGGTTTTAGCACCTTGCTTTTGAGGTTGAAGTTACTGTAGATGCCAATATATTCGCTTTTTTATCAATCTGAATCAAAACCTGATAATTCAGTTTCGTATCCTAAAATAGCCAATCGTCGGGAGAGACGGGTGTTGGGGTCGACTTGGCGTAAGCCAACGAAGTGCCCCTAACCCGGCTAGGCCCGACGCACGCTATAGTTAAGTACGGATGGTTTACCGACCGTACTCGGCGTTGGTTTAAGCACATTACTGTTACGGTCGGAATATTCACAAGTGCTGATTTGTCTGGTTTTATGAAGTACCTTCCAAATCATCACCCTCTATACCATCACCCCAAAACCCCATTACTCTTCAGCAATAGCTTTCTTTCCCGGAAATCTTTTCCGTACCAGAACAAAGAACACCGGCACAAAGAATATTGCCAGGAATGTGGCGGTTACCATACCGCCCAGTACACCAGTACCAACGGCGTGCTGGCTGCCGGAACCGGCACCGTTGCTGATAGCCATTGGCAGAACACCGAACATAAAGGCCAGCGACGTCATAAGAATAGGGCGTAACCGATAGCGACAGGCTTCAAGGGTTGCTGAGATGAGATCTTTACCATTACGATTCAGATCGTTGGCAAATTCTACTATCAGGATGGCATTTTTCGCCGATAGCCCAATGATGGTGAGAATCCCCACCTGGAAGTAAACATCGTTCTCCAGTCCTCGCAACCAGGTGGCACAAATAGCACCGAGCACCCCGAGTGGGACCACCAGCATAACAGAGAACGGAATTGACCAGCTTTCATATAAAGCGGCTAGACAAAGGAATACCACTAACAGAGAAATGGCATACAGTGCCGGAGCCTGAGAGCCGGATAAGCGTTCCTGATAGGACATGCCGGTCCACTCCAGGCCAAAACCTTCAGGTAGTTGAGCTACCAGTTTTTCCATGGTGTCCATTGCTGTACCAGTACTGATACCCGGCGATGCTTCACCAACAATTTCTACTGCGGAACTACCGTTATAGCGTTCTAATCGCGGTGATCCATATGTCCAGGTAGAAGATGCAAACGCTGAGAAAGGAACCATGGCACCATTACTATTATTCACATACCAATGGTTGATATCTCCCGGTTGCATACGGTAGGGAGCATCACTCTGAACGTAGACTTTTTTCACCCGACCACGGTCGATAAAATCGTTAACGTAGGTAGAACCCCAGGCGGTTCTCAGGGTGCTGTTGATATCATCAATTTTAACCCCCAGAGCCTGAGCTTTTCGCTGATCGATATTAACCTGTAGCTGCGGACTGTCATCCAGACCATTATGGCGAACCCGAGTCAGACTGGGTTCTTTCGCCGCTAATTGCAGCAGAGTGTCACGAGCCTTCATCAGAGCATCATGGCCCAGACCGGCATGGTCTTCCAGCTCCATATCAAAGCCGGATGAGCTACCCAATCCGGAGATGGCCGGGGGGCTACTGGCGAAAACACGCGCTTCGGTAATTTGGCTAAATGCTTTAGTTGCACGCTCAATAATGGCAAAAGAGCTGTCTTCTGACGCAGTACGTTCTTTCCAGTCCTGCAGGCGAACAAACATTCGTGCCACGTTTTGCCCGTTACCTCCCGGGCCTGCACCAACGATGGAAAACACCGAACGAACGTTTTTCTTCTCGTCTTCCATCAAATATTTTTCAACTTTTTCTACTACTTTCAGCGTTTGTTGCTGGGTAGAACCCACCGGTAGCTGAATTTGGGTCATAAATACGCCACGATCTTCCAACGGCAGGAAGGAGGTGGGGAGTTTCATAAACAGCCAGGCCATGCCAACAATAAGCAGGATATAAATCAGAATAGTACGGCTGCTGCGGCGAATAACTTTGGTAACTCCGCGCTCATATTTACTGGCGCTACGCTCAAAGGAGCGGTTAAACCAGCCGAAGAAACCGCGTTTAGCGTGGAGGTGGCCCTGAGGAATTGGTTTTAGCATGGTGGCGCAAAGCGCCGGTGTCAGAATCAGTGCTACCAGTACCGACAACACCATAGCGGAAACGATAGTGATAGAGAACTGCCGATAAATCGCCCCGGTGGTACCGCCCATAAAGGCCATCGGGACAAAAACAGCGGACAAAACCAGTGCGATACCAACTAACGCGCTCTGAATCTGACCCATTGATTTTCGGGTCGCTTCTCTGGGTGATAGTCCTTCAATCGCCATTACCCGCTCTACGTTTTCCACTACTACAATGGCATCGTCTACCAATAATCCAATGGCCAGCACCATGGCAAACATGGTTAGGGTATTTACGCTAAAGCCAAAAGCATACAGGATGGCAAAAGTACCCAGCAACACCACCGGCACGGCAATAGTCGGAATCAGTGTGGCACGGAAGTTTTGCAAAAACAGATACATCACCAGAAACACCAGGAAAATAGCTTCCAGCAGCGTTTTTACTACGTCTTTTATTGATGCCTGAACAAAGGGGGTGGTTTCATAAGCATATTCGGCTTTTAGCCCGTGAGGGAAATAAGGGGAGAGTTCCTCTATTTTCTGTTTTACCAGCTTATCGGTTTCTAATTCGTTGGCACCGGAAGCCAGTTTTATCCCCATACCAAAAGCAGGCATACCGTTATAACGGCTTAGGTAATCGTATCTTTCTGCTCCCAACTCTACGGTAGCAACGTCAGCCAGAGTGACAACGGAGCCATCCTGATTAACCCTTAACGTAATGGCACGGAATTGTTCCGGCGTTTCTAACTGTGCCTGAGCATTCATGGTGGCATTCAATGTCTGTCCGGGCACCGATGGCGTACCACCAACCTGACCTACGGCGATTTGTTGGTTCTGGGACGAAATAGCGTCAACCACGTTTTTGGTGGTCAGGCTGTAGTTAACCAGTTTGTTGGGATCAAGCCAGATACGCATAGCGTACTGCGAGCCATAAGCATCTACGCTGCCGACGCCGTTAATCCGGCTCAGTGGGTCTTGCAGATTACTGGCAACATAGTCGGAGATATCCTGCCGATCCATGCTGTGATCGGTAGAAACGAACGCAACGGTCATCAGGCTACTGTCGCCTGATTTTGATACGGTCACCCCCTGTTGTTGTACGTCCTGGGGGAGTTTTCGGGTAGCACTTTCTAACTTGTTCTGCACCTGCTGCATGGCTTCATTAGGGTCGGTCCCGGCCATAAAGGTCAGGGTTACAGAGGCGCTACCGGTACTGCTGCTTTGGGATGACATATACAGCAAATTGTCCAGCCCGGTCATGCTCTGTTCGATAATTTGCGTGACCGAGTTTTCCAGCGTTTGAGCAGAAGCACCGGGATAGCTGGCAGAGATTCTTACTGTAGGAGGTGCCAGATTAGGGTACTGCTCTACCGGTAGAGAATTGAGAGCAAGCAGTCCTGACAGGCTGAGAATAATCGCAATAACCCAGGCAAAAATTGGGCGATCGATAAAAAAGTTAGCCATAAACAGCGCCTCTCATACGTCTACTCTCTGTTTTTATTAGTTTGATGAGCCGTGGAGAAAAGAACGGCAATATTAATGCATTTTAACCTGTTAATGAGAGGGAAAGGTGGAGAAAAGATGAAGATACTGTAAAGAAGTGTTGGGTAACGGGCTTATGATGCGTGGAATTTACTAAATATAATTAAGAAAAAGTGAGATGAAGACAGGATAACGAATCAACCGGTGGAAAAAATATCTGCCAGAAAATGACCATCATCTCTGGCAGATAGAATAACAAAAACAGGGCTATTTAATAACCTGAGGATTAACACAGTTAACCGTGACTTTGCCGGTTAGCGCAGTAATCAGATTATCTACCGCGCAGGCGGCCATATTGTAGCGGGTCTCATGGGTCGCCGATCCGATATGGGGCAGGGCAACAACATTAGGCAAGCGAAACAGTTCAGAATCAGCAGAAAGTGGCTCTTTTTCAAATACGTCTAATCCTGCACCATAAATACGTTTTTGTTTTAGCGCATTAATCAGAGCGGCTTCATCGACCACCGGACCGCGACCGGTGTTGATCAAAATAGCGCTGGGTTTCATTTTGGCCAGTTGCTCATCGCTAATTAAGTGGTGAGTTTGCTCGGTAAGGGGCAGGCTAACGCAGACAAAGTCAGACTCTGCCAGTAGCGTATCTAAATCGCAGAAACGTGCATTAAAACGGCTATTGGCTTCCGGACTTGGCTGGCGATCGTTATACAACACAGGCATATTAAATCCGCCATGGGCGCGCTGGGCTAATGCCAGACCAATGCGGCCCATTCCCAGAATACCAATGGTTTTATGATGTACATCCAGCCCAAACAGGTCGCTGCCAACGCTACCTTTCCATTGACCAGACCTGGCCCATTCGGCAACTTCTGGCACCCGACGAGCAGTGGAAAGTATTAACGCCATGACTGTATCGGCAACGGTCTCAGTCAGTACTGTTGGGGTATGCATCATAATGATTCCCCGTTCGGTCATGGTCTGAACATCAAAATTATCGTATCCCACCGAGATGGTTGAGACCGCTTTTAGCTCAGGAGCACAATCCAGCACGCTTTTGTTAATTTGACCACCGGAGCCAATTAACCCTTGTGCTTGTCCCAGAGCTTGCAGAAAGTCCTGACGGTTCTCATTGGTCAGTCGATTGAATTGTAAAACAGTAAAGTGCTGCTCCAGACGAGCCAGCAAATCGTCGGGTAAAATTTTATACAGTACGATAGAGGGCGTCATAATGTTTTCCATAAGCTGAAACTATCAGGGAAACGCCCGCGTGTAAGGTTCCTGCGGGCGTATGAGATAACCATCAGGCCGTTTGATTTTGAGCCGGTTTAACAATCAATGTCAGGAAGACGGACACCAGTAATGCACCTCCCATAAAGATATAAGAGGCCGCTGGCGAACCGGTACTGCCATTCAGGTAACCAACAAACCATGCGCCAAAGAAGGAACCTAAAGCACCCATACTGTTGATCAGCGCCATGGCTCCACCGGCAACGTTGCGCGGCAGCATTTCCGGAATAATGGCAAAGAATGGTCCATAAGGGGCATACATAGCGGCACCGGCAATCACCAGTAAGGTATAAGAGAGCCAGAAGTTATCGCTACCTACCAAGTAAGAGCCTAAAAATGCCAGCGCGCCGATAAGCAACAGAGGCCAGACAAACAGCTTACGGTTTTGCATCTTGTCCGATGCCCATGAAACTAAAATCATCGCAATGGTTGCCGCCAGATAAGGAACCGCGGATAGCCAGCCGGCTTCCACCATGCCCATTTGGGAGCCACTGCGCAGAATGGACGGTAGCCATAATACGAAGCCGTATACCCCGATACTCCAGGCAAAATACTGACCACACAGAATGATTACGTTACGTGAACGGAAGGCTTCACCATAGTTTCGTACTGCCTTGATACCTTCCTGCTCTTTTGCCAGTTGGGCCTGTAATGCTTCTTTTTCATCCTCGCTCAGCCATTTAGCCTGCGAAGGTTTATCATGAACCAGAACCCACCAGCAGAATGCCCAGATAACGGCAGGGATCCCTTCGATGATAAACATTTCACGCCAGCCATAAGCATGAATCAGATAACCGGAAACAATGGACATCCAGAGTACCGTCACCGGGTTACCTAATATCAGAAAGGTATTGGCCCGGGATCGTTCCGACTTAGTAAACCAGTTACTGATATAGATAAGCATGGCGGGCATTACGGCTGCTTCCACTACCCCCAGCATAAAGCGAATACCAACCAGCATCGGGATATTACTCACCAGGCCAGTTAAGGTAGCGCAGCCGCCCCACAGAATCAGACACCAGAAAATCAGGCGTTTAACGCTGCGACGTTCGGCGTAGATAGCACCGGGGATCTGGAAAAAGAAGTAGCCAAGAAAGAACAGGGCACCCAACAGAGAGGACATCCCTTTGGTGATACCGAGGTCTTCGTTGATTCCTGCGGCAGAGGCGAAGCTAAAGTTTGCTCTGTCGAGATATGCCAGACTGTAAGTAATAAACACAATCGGCATGATGTACCACCAGCGTTTGCTGGAGAGTTTCTTCGTGCTCATAGACACATCCTTTGCAAATTCATAATTAAGCTAACTGTATCCCTCTTCCTGTATTTAGGATTTGGTGGAGGGATACAACATTATTGTTATTCTTCGCCCAGCGCGGCTCGGGTCGGTAACCCTTCGCTGTCGCCAATGGCTTGTATAGCTAATGAACCAATTTTGTTACCGCGAGCAACCGCCTGTGTCAGGGTTTTTCCTTCCAGCAGGGCACTGATAACACCAACGGCAAAGCCGTCACCAGCACCGACGGTATCAATCACTTTTTCTACTTTAATTGCCGGGATAGCGGCTTTGTCTCCATTCGCCGCTTTAAACCAGGCGCCGTCAGCACCGGTTTTAATCACTACGGCTTTTACACCTTGTTCTAAATAGAAGTCTGCGATGGCTTCTGGCGATGTTCTGCCGGTAAGCACTTGTCCCTCTTTCAGGCCGGGCAGTACCAGATCGGCCATAAAGGCCAGCTGGTTTAACTGGGTGGTCATCTCCTGCTGGCTGGACCATAAGGTCGGACGCAGATTGGGATCGAAAGAGATAGTTTTCCCCATTGCCCGCATCTCTTGTGCCGCATAACGGCTCAGTTCCAGCGAACTGGTGGAAATCGCTGCCGCCACACCGCTCAGATGCAGATGGCGGGCACTGGAAAAATAATCACGATTGAAGTCTTCAACGGATAAATGACTGGCTGCTGAACCTTTACGGAAATAATCCACAATGGGATCGGTTCCATTTTCGGCTTTAGATTTGAGCTGAAAGCCGGTTGGGTAACGGGCGTCGGTGGTGACCTGACGATGGTCTACGCCTTCTTTGTTTAACTGTTGCAGAGTAAAACGACCAAATGCATCATTGCCAACCCGGCTAACCCAACCTACTTTCAGACCAAGGCGCGCCAGACCAATAGAAACATTAAGTTCCGCACCAGCAATGCGTTTGGTGAAGGTTTCCACATCCACTAAATCACCGGTTTGGGTGGCGACAAACATAGCCATAGCTTCACCCAGAGTGACGACATCCAGGGGCGTGGCGGGAGAAGTAGTAATATTCGACATAAGCACCTAATCCTTTCTGACGATATCGACATAGTGGCGGGTGACAGCCAGCAAATCGTCACCTTCCAGTGGGAATTCAATGCCTCTTGGGGCATTAGCAGGAAGCTGTTGCATCAGACCAGACCACGAGCCATCGGACTGGTCCAGTGCCACAGCCTGCCAGCTATTGTTAGTGTATGTGGCGGCTTTAACGTGAATGTAGCCCACATAATGAGCCAGCTGTTCTACGGCCTGTTGTGGCGACTGATTAACCCAGTGCCAGTTGGCCATATCAAACGTCATCTTAATGGGTAACTGCTGAGCGGTAACATCGCGAAAGAAGGCCACTATCGGGGGGAGAATTCCACAGTCTGCGGTCTGGTCATTCTCTACCACCAGTTGAACTTGTTGGGATGAGAGAAAGATACGCAGGGCAGAAAGATCGCTGCCTGATTGATAATGTCCAAGAGAAAATTTAATTAATCGGGCGTTAAGCTGCTCAGCTTCGCTGAAACGCTGAGTAAGATTAGTGTTAATCTGGCCCTGACTATCGAACAGGCCTTCAGGCACAGAGTAGAAAGCGACTAAATTATGAGAGTTAATTGCACTGGCTAATTCAGTAAGCTGTTGTAATTCGGATGTAGTAAAAAGCTCCCGGCGGATTTCAACGCCGTCAGCTCCTGATTGGGCAATTACCGGCAGTAAGGCACGCTGGCCGCCGAGTTCTGCGACTTTATCCCTGCCATAAGCGGCGGTAACCACCATCACTTGTCTGTTCATTTTGTCTCCTTGTGATGAATGATTCATCATGTTGGCAGACTAAATGGAATCGGTTCCATAAAAAAGAACCAGAGGTCAAATTTATGATCTCAGTCACGTATATTTTTTAATCAGTGGGTAGTTGAGCCTCGAATAATCAGCTCACCGTGGAATTGCTGCTCTTGAACTGGCTGGTCATCTCCCTGAATACGTTTAAGCACTTGTTCCAGCGCAGCATAGCCAATTTGATAGGTGGGTTGTTTTAGCGTGGTGATGCCCACGCCAGCCAGTTCAGCCCACTCCAGCTCATCAAAACCTAACAGACCAATATCGCTACCCCACTGGAGGCCAATGTGGCGCAGCGCTCTGGCAATTTGTAGCGTTAATGCACCGTTGACCGAGATCACCGCTTTACGCATACCGCGATATTTATGGTTAAATTCCCGCAGAATAGTTTCCAGACCGCAGGTATCTTCCAGCGTGACCTCAGCATGTTCGGCAACGGCACCCTGATGCTGTTCCATCGTCTGCTTAAAGCCCTGCAAACGTTCCAGACGGGTATTCACCAGACCGAAAGGTTCACTGACAAACAAAATGGCCTCAAAACCCTGTTGTAGCAGGTGCTCTGTTACCTGAGTGCTCGCCTGTATGTTATCAAGCCCAACGGCATCGCAGGCAAAATCGGGAATTTTACGGTCGATTAACACCATCGGCAGCAGCGACTGCTGCATCTTGTTTAGTGCTTCTTCCCGCATACCAACGGCGTTAACTACGATGCCATCTACCTGATAGCTGTTCAGTAATTGCAGATAGTGTTCTTCCTGGTCAACTTCATTATTGGTATTACACATCAACAACGTATAGTTATTAGCACGGCAGGCAGCTTCAATACCTCGCAGTACATTAACTGAATAAGGGTTGGTGATATCGGCAATGATCAGGCCAATTAGCTGACTTTGTCCACCTTTCAGGCTGCGGGCCATTTGGCTGGGGCGATAATTTAGCTGGCGAATGGCATCTTCAATTCGTTGTCTGAGGTGGTCAGAAAGCAGGTGTTGTTCACCATTCAGATAGCGGGATATGCTGGTTTTACCCGTTTTGGCTGTTTTGGCGACATCGCTGATTGTCGCACGTCCGGATGATTTCCCTTCTGATTTGCTGCTCACAGTCCGCTAACCCTTGTTGGTATCAATGCCGAAAGATTAGCATAATCATCAGATAGCAGGGAGATGAGAATCAATAATCGGGAATGTTGTCCCGAGCTAAGGTTTGATTGATACCCGATGTTATCCCCTGATATTGATGAGTAAGCGCGGCATTTTTCTCCTCAATATAGATAGTTTTTAACGTGTTAATCAGCATCAGAGCGCTGGTGGACAGACTCTGGCCTTTTAAATGCATAATACCGATCGGTCTGAGAAGGTTAGGTATGGTTAATGGCAAAATACTGATAATACCTAAACTGGCATAGTAACCGGCCACTTCAAAAGGTAAGAAAGCCACGCTATTACCATGTTGCAGAATACCAATATTGGTCATGGTTGAGATTGATTCGATATAATCGATGGGCAGCGTCATGTTTTGCCGGCGAAATTCCTGCTCTATCGGTTCTCTGACGATGGAGCTGTGGGGTGGTAATATCCAGGGAATATCCTGCAGTTCGTGCCATTTAATGCGTTTTCTTTCTGCCAGCGGATGGTGACTGCCGGTTGCCAGTACCATCGGATCTTCATACAACAGTATGGTTTCCATATCATTGGCTTTTAGCTGAGAAGAAATTAAGCCAATGATAATTTCGATTTCTCCTTCCCGTAGCCGGGGCTTCAGGTGATCCATGGTGCCTTCAATGATTTCGATAGCAATTTCAGGCGAGTTATCTTTCAGGCGGGCAATACACTGGGGTAGCGTTGCCAACGCGGCCGCGGGTAGCGCTCCAACGGTGACTTTGCCCCGAACACCAGATGACAGGGAGTGTATTTCATCACGAACCTTTCCCAGTTCAGTGAGCACTTTTTTAGCATAATTAACCAGGCTGGTGCCGTAGATGGTGGGCGTCATGCCATGGGCCGTGCGCTGAAAGAGCTTCAGCCCCATATTTTTTTCCAGTTCACTCAGGGATTTGGAAATTGCCGGTTGTGATACATGCAGATAAGTCGCCACTTTACCCACGTTGCGAAAATCATCTAATGCGACCAGCAGCTGTAAGTGCCGAAGCTTAAGGTGAAAACGAATGCTCCAGTCCAGTGAAGAGGTTGTCATATCATTCCCCAACGGCAGCCAGAAATTACCTTCCGGCATCAATGAATAACCATCCTTAGTGAAGCGTTTTATTTCCGTATAGATATTCTGAGCAGATTTAATCGGTGCAATATAACTATTTTGCTGTATCTGGTTGCTCAATGATTTTCGTTGTCAGATGTGTCATGTTAAGAAAATATAAATAATATAAAACAATAGATTGGGTATTTTTAAACGGCTAATTTTAGTTTTATACCCTCCCATTATTTAGATCACATTATTACTACATAGTTATAAACATTTCCATAACATTCATTGGACGCTCCCTCACTTTCTTCCCAGAATCAGATCCGAAGCAATATTGAACTCCCCCATTTACAAGACCTGTTTTTATAGTGCGGCAAGTCAGTACCACGATGAATTTTAATAATAATTCTGTTACAGACCCGAATAAGAAGGAGTCAAGTTATGAGCAATCAGCCTGATAGTCAGCCAGCAATCCCGTTTACCGGCGCTGAATATCTGGAAAGCCTGAACGATGGGCGCGAGGTGTGGATTTACGGCGAGAAAGTTAAGGGCAATATTGCCGATCACCCGGCGTTTCGTAATTCAGCCCGCATGGTGGCCAGAATGTATGATGCGTTGCACGACCCGGCACGCAAAGAGATTCTGACCGTCCCAACGGAAAGGGGCGGTTTTACACAACGTTTCTTTCAGGCGGCCCATAGTGCAGCAGATCAGGTTGCCGCCCGTGATGCCATTGTAGAATGGCAACGTATTAGCTGGGGCTGGATGGGGCGTTCTCCAGACTACAAAGGGGCTTTTCTCGGAACCTTAGGGGCCAATTCACAGTTTTATAAGGGATTTGAGCAAAACGCCCTACGCTGGTATCACAAAGCACAGGAGCGTAACTGGTTTATTAACCACGCAGTGATGCATCCGCCGGTTGACCGGGAGCGCCCAACGGCTGACGGCAGCGATGTTTATGTTCATGTTACTAAAGAGACTGACGCGGGCATCTATGTTAGTGGCGCTAAGGTAGTCGCTACTAACTCGGTATTAACTCACTACGCCTTTGTTGGACATATTGCTCAGGTACCGATTGCCGATCCTAACTATGCCGCAGTGTTTATGGTACCGGTCAATGCGCCGGGGACTAAGCTGCTATGTCGCATTTCTAATGAGTATCGGGCCGCGGTACTGGGCTCTCCCTTTGATTATCCACTGTCATCCCGTATGGATGAGAATGACGCCATTCTGGTGCTGGATAACGTGTTTATCCCGTGGGAAGACGTGTTTATGCACGGCTCTGTGGAGCAGGCCAATAAGTTTAATGTAGGTTCCGATTTTCTGGAGCGTGCGTCATTGCATGGCTGTACTCGTTTCGCCGTCAAGATGGATTTCATGCTTGGCCTGCTGTCAAAAAGTCTGGATATCACCGGGACCAAAGTATTTCACGGCGTACAGGCGCAGTTGGGTGAAGTGGTGGCGTGGCGAAACACCTTCTGGGCCCTGTCTGATGCCATGTGCCACAGCACCGTAGAGTGGAACGGTATGGTGCGACCTAATCCTCACTTCGCCGGTGCTTACCGGGTTCTTAATCAACTGGCGATGCCCAAAATCAAAAATATCATCGAGCAGGTGCTGGGCAGTGCGCTGGTTTATCTCAACAGCCATACCTCCGATTTTAAGAATCCGGAAATTCGCGGCTATCTGGATAAGTACGTGCGCGGCTCGGGAGGTATCAGTGCAGAAGAGCGAGTCAAAGTGCTGAAACTGATGTGGGATTCCATCGGTACCGAGTTTGGCTCCCGTCATGAACTGTATGAAATCAATTATATCGGCAGTAACGATGTGACCCGCCTGACCAATCTCTGGACGGCTCAGGGTAGCGGCATGATGGATCAATACCGGCAGTTTGCTCAGTCATGTATGGATGAGTATGACCTGGACGGCTGGACTGCGCCGGATTTAATCAATCCGGATGATGTCAGCATTTTGAGCTAAAAGTTTCAGCTTATGTACTTGCCTTCCGTCACTGATGGAGGGCGGTCAGCGAGAACCCTGGAGATCATTCCATGAGCGAAAATACAGTTATTGATAGCAGTGCAACAGCGGCTCCGTTTGATGCAAAAACCTTCCGACACACTCTGGGGCAGTTCGCTACAGGAGTGGTGGTAATTGCCACTGAAGTTGATGGAGAAATTCACGGTATGACGGCCAATGCTTTTATGTCGGGTTCTATGTCACCTCCGCTGGTAGTGGTTTCCGTTGATAAACGTGCTCGCATGCATGCTCTGTTAGAGCAGAGCGGTGATTACAGCATCAGTATGCTGGCGGCGGATCAGGAGAGTTTCAGTCGGCATTTTGCCGGTCAGCCTGATGCACAGTGCAATGTCCACTTCGAACGACTGGATGGTCAGCCGGTGATATCCGGTGCTCTGGCCTGGATATCAACCCGGATCGTTTCCCGCAGTGACTGCGGCGACCATACGCTGTTTATTGGTGAGGTGAGCCATCTACGGTCATTTGTGGAGAAAAAAGCGCTGGCGTTTCATCAGGGCTGTTACGTCGATATTACTAAACCTTGAATATCCAAATCATGATGGCCGGGTAACCACCAACCGGTACACGGCACAGATGTAAAGAGGAAACGAATCATGACAGTAAAAGCGCAGGCATTGGCCTGGATCATGTATCAGGCGACCGACTTGTCATTAATGCAGAAGTTTATGACCGATTTTGGCCTGTTTCCGGTGACGGTAGCTAATCAGCGTGATGATATTCTTTATCTGCGGGGCAGCAGCAAAGCTCCGGTTATCCATGCTACGCGCAAGGGCGATGAAAATCGTTTTCTTGGATTAGGCGTGACGGTTGCCTCTGAAGATGATCTGCACCAGTTAACGGATCATCCGGGAGCATCCGGCGTGGAGCATAACCCGATGCCGGGAGGTGGGTTGCAGGTTCGTCTGCAAACGCCGGACGGTATTGAAATCTGTGCCATTTACGGTGCTGAGCCAGCTGTACTTCTGCCGTTTCGCGACCCTCATCTGTTTAATTCCGCTTTTGATAAACCCAGGGTAAATGCCTCTATCCGTGCCCGTCCTGAAATTGTGCCAGTGCTATCACTGGGCCACTGCGTGCTGCGCGTCAGCAGCTGTGAACAGTCAACCCGTTGGTTTGAGCAGACGCTGGGCATGATCGTTTCTGACTATATCTGTACGCCGGATGAGCGTCCGGTTGGGGCTTTCATGCGCTTTGACCACGGTGATGTACTGGTGGATCACCACTCCCTGCTGATTAACGAAGCGAAAGAGATTGGGGTGCACCACTGTGGGTTTGAAATGCAGGATATCGACTCAATACATGCGGCCCATGACTATCTGGTGAGTCAGGGTTATCAGTTGGAGTGTGGTGTAGGTCGGCATCTGCTGGGCAGTCAAATTTACGATTACTGGATGGACCCTTTTGGCAACCGGGTTGAGCACTATACCGATGGCGATGTGGTTAATCATCACCATCAGCCAACTCGCTTCTGCGGTAGCGCAGAAGGAACCACTCAGTGGGGAATGAAGGTTCCGCCATCATTTTTTGAATAACGGTTAGCTTTCTGAACCGAACTTATCTTTGCAGCCTATGGGAGAGTCCATGATGGATAATTCAAAAATACATATTCAAACCCCTGTGGGGGAAGTGCTGGTATCTAAAGCGGATCTGGATCCGGATAAATGGATGTTGTTTGAGAAGACCGGGTTACGTCAGTACGTGCTGTGGGTTAATCCGGAAACCGGTGCCAGCGTCGCATTGCTGGATTTCCCCGAAGGTTCCGGCGTACCGGAGAAGCATCGTCATGCTTCTAATCAGTTTATGTACTGTCTGGAAGGAGAATACGCCTATACCGGCAGCAATCTGACGCTAAAACCGGGTGACTTCTATATGAATCCGCTCGGCTCCTACCATGGCCCAACTAAAGCGGTAAAACGCAGTTTGCTGCTGGAGATTTACGACGGTCCACACTATTACGAAAAGCCGGAATATCACACCGAAGAGACCATTGGCAAAGTGGTTGCTGAACCAGAATAGGCGGGAGGCACAATGAAACTGGCAAGCTATTTGCTCGACGGTTATACCAGCTATGGCGCAGTGATAGGGGATCGCATTGTTGACTTGGGATCGCGTCTGGGTGGCAAGTACTACGACCTGCATGAGCTGATTAAAGCGGATGCATTAAATGAAGCACGGGAGATTGTAAAGCAGCACTGGGCCGATCTGGACTGCAATGGAGTGACTTTCCTTCCGGTTATCGTCAATCCGGGCAAGATTTTCTGCGTGGGCCTGAATTATGAGGCTCATCGGGTGGAGACCCGACGGGATGAAACTAATCATCCAACTATTTTCTTGCGGCTGGCTTCGTCACAACAGGGACATATGCAGCCGTTATTACTGCCTCCGGAGTCGACCCAGCTTGATTATGAAGGAGAAATTGCCCTGATTATTGGCAAAGGTGGACGGCGTATTCCCGTTGAACAGGCAATGGAACATATTGCTGGTTACGCCTGCTACAACGATGGTTCAGTGCGGGATTGGCAGTTCCATACCACTCAATGGGCCCCCGGTAAAAATTTCGATAAAACCGGGGCCTTTGGTCCATGGATGGTAACCAGTGATGAAATTGAACCGGGAAGTGTGATGACGCTGATTACCCGCCTTAACGGTCAGGAGGTGCAACGTACCTCAACTGACTTACTGACTCGGGGCTTTGCCGAACTGATCGCCTATATCTCAACTTTTGCCACCCTGGAGCCGGGGGACGTAATTATTACCGGTACGCCGGGTGGGATTGGCTCTAAACGAGTCCCTCCGCTGTTTATGAAAGATGGCGATGTGGTGGAAGTGGAAGTCGACAAAATAGGAATTTTGCGTAATCCGGTGGTGGCTGAGGCCCCACGGTATGTTGACCATTCGGCGCTCAAATAAGGAAAACGGTAATGACGATAAAAAAACGAATTTACAGCCCACAGGTGACCGAACCGGCAGAAGGAATGTGGTCGAATGCTCTGTTGGTTGACCAGATGCTGTTTATCTCCGGCCTGACTGCCAGAGGTAAGAATCTGGATGAAGTGATTGGGAAAGATGAGTACCAACAGGCAAAAGTAGTGTTTAGCAAAATACGCGATCTGGTGGAATCGGCTGGTGGGGTGATGGATGACATTGTGAAGATGACCATTTTTGTTACCCACATCAGTGAAAACAAACTGGTTTGGCAGGCTCGTCGTGAGTTTTTTAGTGGAGATTTTCCAGCCTGTACGCTGGTGGAAGTGAAGGGGTTAGCCAGGCCGGACATTTTGTTGGAAATAGAGGCTACGGCGATTGTTGGCTGCTCCGGCTAAAACCCGGCAGTTATTTTTAACCAGAGGAAAATCATATGGTTTCCGTTGAAAAAGTATTTAGCCATTTTGGCCTGAACAATCTGAACTCTGGTGCTTATTGCAGCACGCAGGGCTGGGCATCAACCGAAGAGAAAAATGCCTTTGAGGCGATTAATCCAGCTACGGAAGAAGTTATTGCCCGAATCTCACCGGCCAGCAGTCAGGATTATGAAGATATCGTTGAATGTGCACGCACTGCGGCGCTACGCTGGAGAATGGTTCCAGCCCCGAGCCGCGGTGAACTGATTGCCCGTATCGGCGCATTAGTGGCAGAAAATAAAGAACAGCTGGCGGTATTAGTCACGCTGGATACCGGTAAGTCACTGGCAGAAAGCCGTGGTGAAATTAAAGAAGTGATCGATATGGCTACGCTGGCCGCAGGCCAGTCACGGATGTTGTATGGTTATACCCAGCAGTCACAGCGGGCGAAGCACCGAATGTACGATCAGTGGTTGCCTTTGGGGGTAGTGGGCATTATCTCCGCCTATAACTTTCCGGCAGCGGTTTGGGCGCAAAATGGGTTTCTGTCAGCCATTGGCGGCAATACCGTTATCTGGAAGCCCAGTCCAAAAGTACCGCTAACGGCGCTGGCGATTCAGCGACTGGCTAATCTGGCGATGGAGGAGCTGGGACAACCAGGTGTCTTTTCCCTGTTTTTGCCAAATGATAATCAGGTAGCAGAAAAGCTGATTACCGACACTCGGGTGAATATGATCTCTTTTACCGGCTCGACCGGGGTTGGTAAAAAGGTTGCCAACATTGTGGGCAGTACCTTGGGGCGTCGCTATATGCTGGAGTGCTCTGGTAACAATGGCTGCATCGTGGATGAAACTGCCGATCTGGAGATGGCGGCGTCGGCACTGGCATTTGGTTCTGTTGGTACTACCGGACAGCGTTGTACCAGCACGCGGCGGGTGATAGTGCATAGATCTGTCTCCGCCCGTCTAATTGATCTGCTTAAACAGGCCTGGAAACAGATCAATGTTGGCGATCCGGCAAAAGCTGAAACCCTGGTGGGGCCGCTGGTAGATAAAACGGCGGTAGCGGATTTTGAAGCTGCGGTAACACAAGCCACTCAATTGGGCGGTAAGGTGGTGTCTGGTGGACATCGGATGCCGGGCAATGGTTACTTCGTTGAACCAACCATTATTGTTAATGCCAGTAATGACTGGCCCTGCGTTCAAAGTGAAACCTTTGCACCTATTCTGTACGTGATGGAGTACGAAAATCTGGAGCAGGCCATTGAAATGCATAACGCCGTGGCTCAGGGGCTGGCTTCCGGTATTCACAGTACCAACCTTTCTAATATTGAACTGTTCCTTTCCGCGGCGGGCAGCGATTGCGGCATTGTGCGGGTGAATATGGGCACCACCGGCGCTGATGTTGGTGCCGCTTTCGGCGGGGAAAAAGAGACGGGCGGAGGGCGAACCGCGGGTTCTGATGCCTGGCGTGAGTATATGCGACGTCAGAGTGTATGTGTGAATTGGGGCAAAGAGACCGCCTGGGATAGCAAATTCAGTTTTAAATCGTGAGTTAAATAACCGGGTAATTGCGCGACAGGACAGGGATGTCCACCTCTGTCGTTTTCTGACTATTTGTTGCGCTCAAACTAATTAACATCAGAGAGAGGCAATTATGTTATTTGTGGTATTCAATATCGATCGACCGGAAGGGGCTGAGGCAATTCGCAGTACTGTGCGCCCTGCCCATCTGGCATTTATGAAAGCGCTGGGAGATAAGGTTCAGGCCGGAGGGCCGGTGTTATCTACCAATGGTGAAAAGCCATTTGGCGGAATGTATATATTGCAGGCGGATAGCCATCAGGAAGCCGTCAATGTGGCACAGTCTGACCCTTACGTTAAAGCGGATCTGTTTTTGCAGCAGTATGTTCAGCCGTGGCGGTGGAATACCAATCGTCCGGAAGGGGTGGAAGTCTGGTAGTAATTAACGAATTACATTCGTTAATTCAGATTGCTGATAAACTTAATCAATCAGTAACGGCGTATATTCCGGCCGTAAAAATAATATTGCTCATATCACCTTGGTGCCCGGCCGGAAGACCATCTGTACTTAACTAAGGAGTGCTCCGGGCCTAGATTCCCTAGGGGCGCTTCGGCAGCTAAAGCTGCTACGACCCCAACGGCAATCTCTCCCTCCGATTGGCTATGTTAAAACATAAAATTAAATCATCTGACTTTGTCAGCAGTCTCAATTAACGAATTACATTCGTTAATTCTGGTTATCTGTAGATGAACAGCATTGAGATGTTTGGCGCTAGCTCGTTGCATTGAAATGCTTTTTTGTTCTTTTGACGCTACACTTACGATGATAAAGCGTCTTAAGGATGAGTGACGTTGCCCGTAAACCTGAATATATCCATCTCTTACAGATAACGTGACCATGATAGAACTCATCATCAGAATTGCTAAAAAATTCTCTACCCGAATTGAGTACCCAACCTCATTCAGTTGCCTTGATGATGAAAGAAGGACCCGGCACGTTATCGGCACCCATGCCTGTACCATCGCTGGTGCACTGATCTTTATTCCTATTCACCTTTTTGTCAGCGACCTGCCTTTGGGCGCGTTGTTTAACACTATCTGTATTGCGTTATGTTTGTTGTCGCTGGTTGATTTATGGTTTCGCGGCAATTTGAATCAGACACTATGGATTACGGTTTTATTGCCTTCTGTTCTGGTGATCTCGCTGTTCTGGCTGTTTCAGGGTCGGGCGCAAATAAGTGCTTTTCTGATTATTCCCCCCGGATTTGCTTTTTTGCTGTTGGGCCGTCGTCATGGAACGCTGTTTGGTCTGGGGTATGGCTTAACTATCGTTGCTATCGTGCTGTTTCACCTGAAAAGCTGGCCAGAGTTCGCCTATACCCCGGCAGCGATGATCAATATGATGGGGGCTCTGGTGCTGGCGCTGTTCTGGGGGTTTATTGGCGAACGGATTCGTGGTGAAACCTTCCAGACCATTGAAACTATAGCGGAAACTGACGTACTGACTGATTCTATCAATCGCCGCCATTTCTTTGAAGAGGTGTTGCGGGTGCATAAAATTACCCGTTATCAAAGTTCGTCATTTGCCATGATGATGATGGATATTGACTCATTCAAAAGCATCAATGACCAATATGGGCATGATATGGGGGATAAGGTACTAATAGAACTGGTACATATGCTGAAAGGGCAGATACGGTCCGGCGATATTATTGGCCGACTGGGGGGCGACGAGTTTGGTTTGCTTTTCCCTAATATCACGGTGCAGGAAGCGGTGGGACGGGCAAAGAACATTTGCCAGCAGGTAGATAACTATCAATTTATTAGCTCTGATGGTCAGCATGTTCCGGTGACCATCAGTATTGGTGTCGCGATGTTTTTGCCGGGTAACTCATTAACGGCAGAGCAAATCTATAAAACAGCGGATCAGCAGCTGTATCGCGCTAAACAGGCTGGAAAGAATCAGGTTGCGGTATCTGACGGAGTATAAGGGCCGTTTCTGTGTAAGATAAAAATTAGCCCTCCGGGTTCAAGCGACGGACTGAAAATGTATCAACAAGCTGTCAGCTTACTATCGGTTATCGTGCAGGCCAGCGTGCTGGTTAAGTGAATTTCAGTTTCGGTTCAGAACCGTGTCTGGAATGAAGGTTTATTGAGACTTACACCTGACAATAGATAGAATTTTAAACCGTTTATTATTTAAATAGTTATGCCATTTTAGGGGTTGTGATAGCCGGGTGAAATTAATCAAATCAGGCAGGGATATAGAATATTAGAACTAACTATAAAAGTAACAATGAGATATTTTGTTGAATGTAAGATCGAGTTTTAGATTAAATGTAGTAAGAGCAACTTCTGTATCAACGATAGTATTGGAATATTTTTTATGCTGTTACTTCAGCAGTAATTCTGTAATTAATATCTTATTGTTTTTCAATGTTATTATTTGATTATCAAAAGATAATGTCAGATACCGATAATTCATTATTATATGCTATTTATATTATTTAATTAAAATACTAATAAAAGCTTATAAAAAATTGAAATTAAATGGCTATGCTTTGTAAATCAGAATAGTTGTTGGCTATTAATCAGGTAGTGAAATTGTATCAATAATCATGAAGTATAATTGAGTTGATTCTTATGTTTTATTTTAAGGTATACACCTGTTAATCAATCGATTTTTTACTTATTATACGGCGATTATATATGCTGGTGTCTTTGAGATGGGTATGTTGAGGGAATGATGGATTGTAATAATAAGAGTCGTTATAGATTTTTTTTCGCTCTAATTTTACCTTTGGTTTTACCTGTTAATGCGGCTTCATTGGATGAAAGCATGATTGGGGTAAGGGTTAAGGGTGGAAGTTCTCATAGCCAAACATCGACTCCTGCTTCTGAAGTCGAATCGCCAAATCGCAGATCTACTCCGGAACAGAGCACAGCATCACCGAAAACCTCCTCTAAGGTAGCTTCCAAAAGTACAAGCGATCGACAACATCAGACTGACTCCAGCAAAAAGATTGCTGAACTTGAAAAGAAAATTTCAACCCTCGAGTCAGAGTTAAAAGCATCTAAAGCTAAACCGCCGGTATCTGATGGAAAAGGCACTATTTCTCAAGCGCAAGAGAGTAAGCTGGATCAGCAGATAACGACGCTAAAATCACAATTATCAGGTGCAGAGTCTCGCCTGCAAGCTATGCAAAAAACGGCAGATGCAGAAAAAAAACAGCTGGCGGAATTGAAGGCTCAGAACGAAAAATTACAAAGCAATAAAACAGAAGAGCAGAAAAAGCAGTTATCTGTATCCGGCGTGCAGATAAATCAAATTGCGGCGTTAGAGAAACAACTGGCTGAGTCCAAAGCGAAGCAGGAAAAACTTCAGGTGAGCAGCGCCGAAGAGTTGAAAAAGCAGCAAACCGCTTCAGCGGCTCAGGCCACACAAATCGCCGCGCTGGAAAAACAGCTGACCGAATCCAAAGCACAGCAGGAAAAACTTCAGGGCAGCAGCGCTGAAGAGCTGAAAAAGCAGCAAACCGCTTCAGCGGCTCAGGCTACACAAATCGCTATGCTGGAAAAACAGCTGGCAGATGCTAAAACGCAACATGACAAACTTCAGGGGAGCAGCGCCGAAGAGCTGAAAAAACAGCAAACCGCTTCAGCGACTCAGGCTAAACAAATTGCTGCGTTGGAGAAGCAACTGACCGAAGAGAAAACGCAGCGTGACAAGTTGCAAAGCATCAGCTCTGAAGAACAGAAGAAACAACAGGCCACTGCTGTTGCTCAAGTAGCGCAAATTGCCGCACTGGAAAAGCAACTGACGGGAGAAAAAGCTCAACGGGAGATACTGCAAGGTAATAGCAGTGAAGAGCAGAAAAAACAGCAAGCGGCATTTGCAGCGCAATTGAAGCAAATCACCGATCTGGAAAAACAGCTGGTGGAAGCGAAGGCGACACCTGCATTAAATACCGAAGAGCAGTCTAAACAGAAGTTGGCCGCAACCCAGTCTGTTCAGGAAATTGAAACACTAAAAGCTCAGTTAGCAGAAGAAAAATCTCAGCATGAGCAGCAGAAGAGTCGTGCTGACACTCTGGTTAAACAACAAGTCGCCGGACAAGAGCTGTTGGCTTTATTTAATAAACAGCTTACTGCCCAGCAGCCACTAGCCAGTAACGCCGCAAGTAAGCCTGATGAGTCGGCAAATAAGCAGGTTACCAACTTAGAAAATGAATTGAAAACAGCTCAGGCTCAATTGAAGGCATTGCAGGAAAAACAAACCGTTGCTACATCTGAAACTGCTGAACCTAAAACTACAGGTGATAAGCCAACCATTCCGAAGAAGGAAGATGAATTAATTGCTTATGCGCTGGGTGTGCAGTTGGGGGATAAGGTTCAGGATTCACTGACAGAAAATGCTGAGTTGGGCCTGAGTGTTAATACTAACTGGGCGTTGCTTGGTCTGGTAGATACCGTGAAGCAGCAGTTACAGGTAGATCGCGGTGTTCTGATGGATAGTCTGAATAAAGTGAGTGATACCATCCGTCGTAATATGCTGGCGAAAAAGCAGGAAGCGGAAAAAAGCGGTAAACAATATCAAAAAGAGTTCGCAGCAAAACCCCAGGTGAATAAAGATCCAACGGGTTTCCATTATCGTATTGAATACGGTGGGGATAATAAGATCCCTGATAATGCCAATATCATGATTTCAGTAAAAGAGAGTCTGGTTGATGGTACGGTTATCGAAGATATGGATGTTCAGCGTCGCTATGTAACTCAGCCGCTGACCAAATACCCTCCGGTATTTAAAGCTGCACTGGCCCGGTTGCGCGATCACGGTAGCATGACGTTGGTGGTACCTCCGGAATTAGCTTATGGTGACCGGGGGTTGGCGCCATTGATTCCACCAGGTTCTACTATTGTCTATAACATTCGGATTGTAGGGGTCACAACCTCGAAATAGGGCCGAAGGTTAATTGATATAACCAAATATAAAAATGGGGTGGAGAGTAATTTCCACCCCATTTTTAATGGTTACCATTCAAGGCCCTTTGGGGCCTTGTGTTTTTGGGCTGCACAATTCAGTTTTATCAGTAAAACACATCGAAACAGATTGAATAAATAATTTTAATCTCATGATAATTATAATTATTTATTGTTTTGGCACGGTTCGTGCAATTATCTTTTTAAACGAAACAGAATCAGAACAGAGTAATACCGGGGGGATATCTTGGATCTTGAAAATATAGTTATGCAAATCATTATCAACAGTGGCGAGGCCAGAAGCCATTGTCTTAACGCCATTCGTGAGGCGCGTCAGAAAAATTATTCAAAAGCAGAAGAGTTACTACAAACGGCAAAAGAGGCTCTTTCACGGGCTCATCAGATTCAAACCGAGATGATACAGGAAGAGATCAGAGGAAACGGACAGCCAGTCTCCATGATTATGGTGCACGCTCAGGACCACTTAATGAATGCGTTAACCGTGCGTGATTTAGCGACGGAAATGATCGAGATAGTCAAAAACCAGAACATAAAGGAGTAATCGAATGAAATATAAAATTATGCTCGCTTGTATGGGTGGCTTCTCAACCAGCATGCTGGTAAAGAAAATGCGTGAAGCCGCAGAGAAACAAGGTATTGATGCTGAAATTGATGCAGTAGCGGAAACGGAGCTGGATAAGTATAACGACCTCAATATTATCCTGCTGGGCCCACAAGTAGGCCATTTGTTGGGTGAACTTCGTTCTAAGTTTGAGACACCTATCATTATTATCGATTCAATGGATTATGGATTAATGAACGGCGAAAAAGTATTGAAGGATGCGTTAGAGCATTTGAAGTAACCACAATTTATAAATAAAAATTCTGTTATATCAGGCGCAGTGCTGTCAGGCAGTGCGGGCCTGGCTTTTACCTAAAAAAGGTGATTTATATGGATACCCGCATTACAGGATTGAGAAATACACTACAAAAAGGCATGGGCGTAATGCAATCCAGCAAATACGTTCAGGCTATTTCTGGCGGCATGATGTTGCTGTTGCCGGTAATGATGGTAGGGTCGTTTGCCAGTGTATTAGGTAGCATCAATATTGAATCTTATCAGTCGTTTATTACCAGTTTTGGGCTAAAGAGTGCTTTTAAATATTGCGCTTCTGCCACTATGAGCATTATCTCTATTTATGTCGTCTGTGCTCTGGCCTATAAAATGGCAGAGTTACATAAGAAAGACGGTATTCTGGCGGCAACGCTGGCAGTGATGGCTTTCTTTCTGGTTACGCCAATCAGTAGTTTTGAAAAAATTAAGGCCATCGAACTGACTTTCCTTGGTGCCCGAGGCATGATTGTGGCCATGATAACCGGATTAATTGCCGCCCGGTTATATGTCTGGCTAATTGATCTAAAACTAACGATTAAGCTCCCTGACTCGGTACCAGATTTCGTATCCAAATCATTCTCCAGTCTGATCCCTGCCTTTATCATTGGTTTTATATTTGCCATGGTTAATGTGCTGTTTGGTCTGACATCATTCAATAATATTCACGATTTTATTTATTATCTTGTCCAAAGCCCGCTGCAAGGGTTAGGTGCAAGCCTGACTGCGGCATTGTTAATTGTTTTTCTGGCTGAGTTTTTGTGGTTTTTTGGTATTCACGGCACGATGGCAACATCAACTATCCTGTTTACTCTATTCTACCCGCTGGATGTTGAGAACCTGAATGCCTTCCAGGCTGGTGAAGCCTTACCGTTTATTGTCACCATGACTTTTATCAATGCGCAGAAAGGACCTCGTTATCTGGCCATGTCAATTCTATTGTTGCGTTGTAAGAGTGCTCAGATGAAGAGTTTGGGTAAAGTTGGTGTGATCCCGGGTTGTTTTGGGATCAGTGAACCCTACAAATTTGGCCTGCCAATGGTATTAAACCCTGTACTGTTTGTTCCATTGATTACGGCAGGTACGTTGAATGTGGCGCTCTCTTACTTTGCTACCGTGATGGAAATTATTCCACGGGTAAATGGCATGCCATTGCCTGCAGCCGGAACACCAGAAATTATCAAAGGTTTTATGATTGGTGGTTGGCAAATGGCGATATGGCACGTGGTTCTACTGGTTGTCGCGATGCTGGTTTACTATCCGTTCATTCGTTATATGGATCGTCAAAAGCTGGTAGCAGAGACCGAAACTGCACCGCAGACTGCATAACTGGTGGATGAATATAATGAATATTATTTTTGAACGAATTAATCAGCGTGAGATTTCCCTCAAATGGGATAACCCACAGGGGCTATCGACGACTGTTGATATGCTACCAACACGTACCTATGGTGCAGAATCAGGGCAGCAATTGATTGAAACAACAAAGGATAATTGTGTTATCCATCACCGTAGTTTCTTCAAGCCAACTTATCGACTGACTTGCGGCAATCAAAGCCATATTGTGTCAGAGCGGGTACTGCCGCTGGAAGGGGCTAATAACTTCCGTGATGCTGGTGGATATGAAACGGAAGATGGCCTGATGGTACGTTGGGGGAAGCTCTACCGTTCCGACCATCTACATCGTTTAACCGATAATGATCTTATCTATTTGCAGCCGCTTGGTATTCGATCGGTGGTTGATTATCGTAATGCAAAAGAGGCAGCAAAACAGCCAAACCGCCTGTGGGCTGATGATATTCAAAGCGTATTTTACACCCCGGATGCCTCTTCGGCAGAACTGGCTGCTAAAGCTTCTAATGATGCGGAGAAAATCGATTTCCTGTTGCAGCTGGCTAAAAGTGGCGATAGCCAGTTGGCTATCGATAACTCGGGCAAGATTATGGAAGATCAGTATCGTGACTTTATTCACCATCCTGATTCTGTCGATGCTTTTCGAAATATGCTGTTGTTGCTGGCACAAAGCGGAGAGTGGGCGGTAAATCAGCACTGTCGGGGTGGTAAAGATCGCACCGGGTTTGGTATTGCGTTAGTGCACCTGGTATTAGGTGTTAAAAAAGAGTCTATTTATCATGACTATATGTTAACCAACGTTCTAAGGGCTGAGCGAAATAGCCGCAGAATGGCGCAGTATCGGGAGCAAACTACCGATCCGAACGTTCTCGGTTTTCTCTCTTCAATGATGGAAACTCGATATTCTTATCTGGATGCTTCTTTGGATGAAATAGCGCAACGCTACGGTAGTGTAGAGCGCTATATTCGTCAGGGATTGGGTATCGATCAGCAAACCATTGACTGCCTGAAAGCAATTTTCCTTACAGCTAAAAGCGGTGGTACCGTATAACCATGTTTTCCTTGTTGCCGGAACAATCAGCAGTTGTTCCGGCTTTTTTTCACCTGGCCTGAGTAGAGATTACTGTCGGTAAAATCGGTGAATTGAACAAAGCTCATCATCCACCAGTGTCACATTAAACGCTTGTTCCAGCGAAGTGATTGCCTGTTTTATTAGTCTTATTTCATCAGCATGCTGTTCAAGATACTGTGGCTTATCTTTAAAGCGGTGTCCCGACTCGCCTGCTTTGAGTCGATCCAGCATACAGGCTATATGCATAATCAAACCGATCAGCAGATTCGTTGACTGTGATACACCCAGTGACGCGATAATTTTATTATTGAACTTACGTATCTCACTGACCAAATAATCTGGCGGTAGATTGACAATCAGCTGTTCCAGCGTGCCGGTAACCAGCGAGTAAGTGGCTTCAGTATCGATTAACGATTGCAAACTGGATATGCCATTACGATGCAAAATATCGGCCAAATCAAACAGTGGAATATCGCAATATATCGGGAAAGGGCTAACAATAGCGATGATCATATAGTCAGCAGACAGGCGTTCAATATGACGTTTTACGCTGGACTCGCTATTGATGTTTAACGGAATGATATCAATTAAATTTTTACGGTAAGAGAGGGATTTTATCAATAAATTTTCAATGACTTGTGCGGTTCCCTCTCCGGTTGTGCACAAGGTAATAATCGCCAGTTTACGACTAATCAAATGTTCCCTGACGGGGGATTGCGTTGAGTCGGTCGGGTTAACTTGCGATGTCAGGAATTGATTTACTTTCTGTACATCCTGATACACCTCTGACAATGAATTACCGTTCATTGCGCTTTGAATCGCTTCAATGACGTGCATGGTGCTGATCAACTGTAGTGAAGCGACTTTTATGCCACATTGCTGTTCAATTGTAGCTGCAAAGGTGGTCAGTGATCCCATGTCTACCAGCAACATAATATCGGACTGATTTTTACTGGTTCGGATGTAATCAATAATGCGTTCCAGCACCTGTTGAGCTTTTTCCTCCAAAGGTGCATTAAATGCTATGGCATAATTTACACCCAGCAATTCATTGGCCGTATCTGCCAGCGCACTGGCGGTATTTTTACCGTGTGCCACTACGAAAATCTGTACGTCATTATGTTGCAGGTCGATGCCCCGCTCACCAAACACCAGAAACATGGTAAGAAAGCCTGCTTCATCAATGGGAAGCGTGACTTCCATCACTCGTTCAATCATATGCAGGCAATCCAGCGCCACATTAAACATTTCACTGTGGGAAGTGCGAATACGATTAAGCTGCGGGTGAACAATACACTTATTGCTGCGCACTCGTTCAACCGCATGTTCAATGTGGTTAGCTAAACCATAATATAGTCGTGGATTTAGAGGGCGTTGAAATTTCACTTCAACATACTGAATCAGTTCTTCGGTGAGACGTAGCGTTTTCTCGGATACCAGGCTGTCCAGCTTGCTGGAGTTATAGTGACGGGTGGCGCTGTTGATATGCATCTGAAAATATTCAGCGATATCATTCTCAATGGTTTTTTCTAATACGCTATCGTCAACACCCAGACTTTTTAACTCAGACATGCGTAAATTTAGCATGTCATAAATATTGTCTGCGGGATGATCTTCAACAAATATGCAGGCATCATCGGCAGAGAAAACGATGCTTTTTTTATTGATGCCAATGATTTTATTCCAGATTTGGCGATGTTCAATATGAGTAAACAAAGCGTTGTTGGCATAGTCTGGCAAAGTACGGCTATACACTTCAATTTGAGCAGTTTTACCGGAGCAATATTCCACATAAGCACTGGCACAGGCAAAACGAATATCTGATTTTAACTGGCCAACATTATTGGCACAGTCGTAGCTGAGTAAGGCCCGTAGCGTATTGGCTGAAACCGTAATTTGGCTATGCAAATGACCAGCTTCCTGACTAAAAAAGCGTTTAATCAAGTTAAAGCGTTCTTCAAACGTTCGCGATCGCAGCGCCGGTAGGGTGATTGCCATAGGAAAGCGTCGGGTAAAGGTATTTAACAACGCTGATTGTGGTGATTCCGTCGTGGCAGCAAAAATACGTACCGGTGCGGTGCGTTCTATCGCGGTTTCTCCCAGGCGACGGTAAATTCCCTTATCAATAAAGGTAAAGAACATCTCCTGCCCTTCGGGGGGCAAGCGGTGAACTTCATCCAGAAATAATATTCCCCGATTGGCTTTTTCCAGCAAACCGATACGTTCTTCATCGGCACCAGTGTAGGCCCCACGTTTGGCACCAAATAGTTGAGCAAGAAGCAGTTGTGGGTTGTTGGCATAATCAGCACAGTTGAAAATGACAAAAGGAGCATCTTGCGCAATTTGTTGAGTTTCGATGGCATAGGCATGAAGCATTTCTGCAAACATAGATTTGCCAACACCTGTTTCACCCAGCAATAACAGGTTCATACCCTGGGGTGGATAGAGTATGGCGGCTTTAGCCTGAGCGACTGCGGAATAAAGGCTGGGATTTTGTTCAACAAAAGTATCTAACTGCTGACTGAGAACCTGTTGCGGAACATCCTGGGCTTCGACACAGAAATAATAGACGGGTTTCCCTTTAGTCTTGGTCGCTTTTCCCTGGTTAACCAGCTTGTTTAATTCACTGCTAACATTAGCACGTGATAAACCCGTATTTTCGGCTAACTGAGAGGCGGTAATACCTTCTGGTTGATTACTCTTTCTCAAATAATCATAAACAATGTCGATTCTCATATTCTTATTATTACTTTGTGATACCAGTCAGTATTGTCAAAGGAGAGCGTGACGGAGTCTCCATATATGGCTGGTTGATTATGGTGACTTTAATTGAATAAATAACGATAACCATGATGCCCCATGGTACACATAAACACGCATACTTCGGATATTAAGTTGGCTATTTTAGAGCTGAGTCTCATTTGTTAAGTCACTAATGGCAAGGACGGAGAAGTGAATATGAATGATGGGCGGTAAACGGCATCGTAAATTTTTTACCAATAGAATTATCAGATAATCAAATAGTTGTTCAGGTAGAAAAATTATTTTTATTTATATGTATTAACGGCATAAAACCAGTTCTTTAATCTGGGTTATGATGAATTCATCATACTTTTCGCTAATGGTCTATACTTATTAATATAGTGTTAACTATAGGGTTAAATATTTTGTCAACAAGAAGGAAAGCGTAATGAAGAATATTCAATTAGCGAAAGTAATGACGGCAGCTGTTTTGGGTACGGTGTTATTAAGCGGTAGTGCATTTGCTGAAGAAAGCGTAGTTGATAAGGCCAAGTCCGCAGCCAGTGATGCCGGTGATAAAATTGAGCACTCAGCGAAGAAAGCCGATCTGTATATGGGTGATAGTGCCATCACAGCAAAAGTTAAAACGGCATTACTGGATGCTAAAGATATTAAAAGTACCGAAATCTCCGTAGAAACCATTAACAGTATGGTTTATCTGACCGGTAATATCGCCAGCAAAGCACAGGCTGAACAAGTGGTTCAACTGGTTGGTAAAGTCGAAGGTGTTACCAGCGTTAAAAATGATCTGGTGATTAAACCCTGATTGAACGGCTCTTGGTTAATTAAACAAGAGTGCCACAGTGTTTCCCCCTAATTCATAGTTTATCTAATTTCATTGCAATTAATGAGTAAGGAGCTGGTTATGTTTCGTTGGGGAATTATCTTTTTGGTGATCGCGCTGATTGCTGCCGCATTAGGTTTTGGCACGCTGGCGGGAACTGCCGCCTCAGCAGCGAAAATCGTATTTGTTGTCGGGATTATCCTGTTTATTGTTAGCCTGTTTACCGGGCGAAAACGGCCCTGAAGGCCATGTGAATATCTGATTCATAAGTGAATATTGATAGCGAAAAAGTCTGCAGAAATGCGGGCTTTTTGTTTTATTGGGGCTTTTGTTTATTGGGTGTATTAGGGTAGCCTGTCTCTTGCTGGTATCACCGACTGGGGCTTGAAGGGAATCGTAATGAAAAAAGGGCTATCACTATTATTCATATTTGCCTGTTTCAGCGTATGGGCCAACTGCGATGATACCCCGCCAGATTTAGCCAACATGCTGAGTCATTCTGTTGGCAGTAAAGATGTTATTGCGGTAGTGAAAGGCAGTATTCATCCTGAATTTGACGCAGAAGGTCAGGTTTATGTGGATTACTTCGATGTCGTCCGATCCTATGGCTTAGATATTTCCAATGGACGTTATCTGTTGAAGGTTAATCGTAACTGGGGCAATGGATGTCACTTTTATGCCGAAGATGTGAAACTCCATGAGCAGGGCGACGCGAAAGGTATGGTTTATCTGGCCTTGAGTCGGGTGCACGGACGTACGTTGGTGATGCCAGAAGGGACGGGATTTGGATTGTCTCTGGAGAATAATATGGTTATTTATCGGACTGGCGATCGGGAAGTTAAGCAGATTGAGCAGCAGTTATTTGAGCAACATGTGCTTAAAGGAATTCCGCTGAAACTTTGGCAGAGGCTAAAGGAAAATGAGTAGATCAAACTGGAATGAACGAGAGTGAGACGAATTCTTTTAGTGATTTTTAGTCTTTTCATCTTTAGTGCAAATGCTGAAGAGATGGAACATAAGGCAAATATGATGACAGCGCCTGAAGCAACATGGAAGAAAGGAGATAAGGTTGCCGAATATCTGATCTCTTTAGATAACGGTTTCTTTGAGATAGACCGTCAATTTCTGGGAATAACCAAAGAGGGTTTCTACCAGGTACAGGATTTTTATCAGAAAGACGGCAGGAAGTTTACCGATCCTTTCTTACTGAAGACGCAGCAAGGAATTCCTCAGGACTGGATGGAGTTTATGGATCTTTCTCCTGCTGTCTTGTCCGGTGATTATTTTCAATACCATGCAGATGGTTCCAAAATGGTGGAGATAAAAAGCACTGGCTTGAACAGCTATCAAAAAAAATCCTGGTATAACAATGGCCAACTGCAAAGTCAGGTTAGCTATGAAAATGGTAAACAAGAAGGGATGTTTACTTTTTGGCATGCCAATGGAAAAAAGCTGCGCGAAGGGGAGTTACTGCACGGCAAGCATAATGGCGTCTGGAAAAGCTGGCATGAAAATGGGGTGTCAGGTACCGAGGTCAGATATATCAATGGGGTACTTGATGGTGAAACATTCGGATGGCATGAAAACGGTCAGAAATACCATCAGGGAATGTACCGTAATGGTAACGCTGTTGGTATGAGTTATGTCTGGGATCAGGATGGGAATTTGGTTGAGGAGAAGGATAATGGCGGTGCTATTTAGCACATAGCCATGTACTGTATTGTTGCTTAGAAACCGGAATTTCAATATTTCGGCTCTTACTGGTTTCACCACATTGGTATATTTCGCTGGTCTTCAAAATTAAGTCGTCATTTTCCCAACGAACAAAATCAATATCGTCATATTTGTCGTAGCCATCATCTAGCTCTTTATGGATATCGACCCATGTTGTTTCAATCATCGGCTGGCTAAAATTCAAAATATGAATACCGAAAGGGCAGGCCCAGAAGCATCCTGACACCACAAGGATATTATTGACAGGGTTATAGATAATATCTGTCCAGATGAAGGTTTCATTCTCTTTGGGAATATAGTGGAACGCCTTATTCTCAGTGATATTAAAAACGCTATAACCATAAAGGTCTGTGCGAAAAATAATATAGATATTTCCATTCGAGTGATTGATTAACTTACAGAATTCTCCACTGTCATCAAGGTTTCGATAACGGTAAATAATGTCGTTTTTACTGTTTAACAATGTATTTTCAGTTGCTGAAATATTAGCTGAGGCATAAGTATTCTTTTCAACTCGATATTCCGGACTTAATTGAATGACTTCGCTGTCCTGAAAATTGGATGCGGTGAAAATGGTTTCCTGTTCTTTTCGCTGGGCCTGGTATTTTTCGGTGCAGGCGATGTTGGTCATGTCCATGTTGGTTTTTTCTCTTCCTGAGTGTGGTTTGGCTATTTTGGTGTTTTGAATCAGATATCAGGATTCGACTGTGGGTTCATGAAACTACATGGTAAAAGGAATAATTGATTGAAAAGCCCGCATGATACGGGCTTAACGCTTTATATAAGAAGAGAGATTCCTACTCGATGTTTTGAATCTGCTCCCGCATCTGCTCAATCAACACCTTCAACTCAATCGCCGATGCCGTCACCTCTGAATTAATCGACTTCGACGCCAGCGTATTCGACTCGCGGTTAAATTCCTGCATCATAAAATCTAAACGGCGACCAACGGCCTCTGGTTTTTTCAGAATGGTATACGTCTCTTTCACATGAGCATCAAGGCGGTCCAGCTCTTCGGCTACGTCAGTACGCTGTGCCAGCATGACTAACTCTTGCTCCAGACGATTATTTTCCAGCTGTACCTGTGCTTCTTCCAGTTTGCTGAGCAGTCTTTCGCGCTGCCAAACCAGAACCTCCGGCATACGGGCACGGACTTTCACCACCTCTGCACTTACCCCTTCCAGACGCTGTTCAATCAGGGTTTTCAGCGATGCACCTTCCCGCTCGCGGGCATCGATAAATTCATTAATGGCGATTTCCAGCGATCCCATCAGTTCGGTACTGATAGCATCCAGATCCTGACTTTTTGCCGACATAACCCCAGGCCAGCGTAGAATATCTACCGGATTAATCTCACCTTCATCGCTCTGCATTTTCACCCAGTTGGCGGCCTGAACCAGCTGTTGTGCCAGCTCTTTGTTCAGCATCATCTCGGTTTGGGCGGAAGGATCAATTTCAAACCGCAGGTTACACTCGATTTTTCCACGGGTCAGACGCGTACGTAAGCGCTCACGAATTACCGGCTCCAGACTGCGAAATTGTTCCGGCAGGCGGATGTAAGTCTCTAAATAACGCTGGTTAACGGAACGGAGTTCCCAGGTTGCGCTACCCCATTCCCCTTTGGTTTCATGGCGTGCATAAGCGGTCATACTGCGGATCATAATCAGGTACCCGTTTGTCGAAGAAAAAAAGATTATACCCTTGAGTGCCAACCCATGATAGGCATTAGGTCACGAAGTCAGTATAATGCGCGGTCACAGAAGCAGGGTGTGTTCCTCAGTATTATCGAGAAGCTACTGTGGAACACCTCCTGAGCCAATCCTGAAACTAAATCAGCGGAGATTATTGCATGCGTCCAGAAGGTCGAAGTGCTCAACAAGTACGCCCTATCACCCTTACTCGCAACTACACAAAGCATGCAGAAGGCGCTGTTCTGGTAGAGTTTGGCGAAACCAAAGTATTATGTACCGCTACCATTGAAGAAGGCGTTCCGCGTTTTCTGAAAGGTCAGGGACAAGGTTGGATTACCGCGGAATACGGTATGTTGCCGCGTTCAACCCACACCCGTAACCCGCGTGAAGCGGCAAAAGGTAAGCAGGGTGGCAGAACGCTGGAAATTCAGCGCCTGATTGCTCGCTCATTGCGCGCAGCGGTGGACCTGACCCAACTGGGTGAGTTTACCATTACCTTAGACTGTGATGTGTTACAGGCCGATGGTGGCACCCGTACCGCCTCTATTACCGGAGCTTGTGTAGCGTTAGCCGATGCGTTGAACAAGCTGGTTGCTGACGGTAAGCTGAAACAAAATCCGATGAAATGCATGGTTGCTGCGGTCTCCGTTGGGATTGTAGGCGGGGAAGCGGTGTGCGATCTGGAGTATGTGGAAGACTCTGCAGCAGAAACCGATATGAATGTGGTGATGACTGACGATGGCCGCATGATTGAAGTGCAGGGTACCGCAGAGGGGGAACCCTTCACTCATGAAGAGCTATTGAGCCTGTTGGCGCTGGCGCGTCAGGGAATTGATACTATCATCAAGGCGCAAAAAGCAGTACTTGGACAATAAGTTGAAAAGCGACGGAGACGTCGCTTTTTTTACGATCGAATTTTTACGATTTAAAGTTGTGTAATCAGTTGAGGAGATGTCGTTTATGAAACCCTATCAGCGCCAGTTTATTGAGTTCGCACTTAACAAGCAGGTATTAAAGTTTGGTGAGTTCCACCTGAAATCAGGCCGAATCAGTCCTTACTTTTTTAATGCGGGTCTCTTTAATACCGGTCGCGATCTGGCTTTGTTAGGGCGTTTTTATGCAGCGGCGCTGGTAGATTCCGGCATTGCGTTTGATCTGCTGTTTGGTCCGGCCTATAAGGGTATTCCTATTGCGACCACCACGGCAGTGGCGTTATCCGAACATCACGATCGCGATGTGCCTTACTGCTTTAATCGCAAAGAAGCTAAAGATCATGGTGAAGGTGGTCATTTAGTGGGTAGTCCACTGGCGGGTCGCGTCATGTTGGTGGATGATGTGATTACTGCCGGTACTGCTATTCGTGAATCCATGGAAGTGATTCGCCAGCATGATGCGACATTAAGCGGCGTATTGATCTCTCTGGATCGTCAGGAACGAGGACGTGGAGAACTGTCTGCCATTCAGGAAGTGAAGCGAGACTACCAGTGTGAAGTCATCACTATTATCACTCTGGATGATTTGGTGGAGTATCTGACAGAAAAGCCGGAGATGGCGGAACATCTGGTGGCGATTAAGGCTTATCAGAATGAGTATGGTGTTTGATATTTTGTGATGAGTCGCGAAATATTTCGTCCACTGAGCATACAGTGGACGAAAGGATACCGGGCTAATTAATTACAGCAAAATATCACAGAGAGCAGGATCTTTACGGTCCAGATAGTGAATTGACTGAATGCGGCGAATGGTACGTGATTTACCGCGAATCATCAGCGTTTCGGTAGTTGCCATATTGCCAGTACGCTGAATGCCATTGAGCAAGTCACCTTTAGTGATGCCGGTGGCAGAGAAAATGATATTGTCGTTACGGGCCATTTCTCCCAGTTTGAGCACTTTACCTGCATCAATACCCATCTGTTTACAACGCGCCAGCTCCTGTTCACCAATACGACGGTTTTCTTCGCTGTCACCTTTAACCTGATGACGAGCCAGCAGACGGGATTGCATATCGCCATCCAGCGCGCGAATAACTGCGGCGGAAATAACCCCTTCCGGTGCGCCGCCGATACCGTACATAACGTCTACTTCACTATCCGGCATACAGGTCAGAATGGAGGCGGCCACATCGCCATCAGGAATAGCAAATACCCGAACGCCAAGCTGCTGCATCTCTTCAATCATTTTATCGTGACGTGGTTTAGCTAAAGTAATCACCGTCAGCTCCGACAGCGGCTTATTGAGTTTTAGCGCGATACGCTTGAGATTTTCGGTTAAAGGCAGATTCAGATCGATAGTGTCTTTAGCGCCGGGGCCTACAACCAATTTTTCCATATACATATCAGGTGCGTGCAGAAAAGCGCCTTTTTCCGCTACTGCTAATACCGCCAGCGCATTAGCCTGGCCCATAGCCGTCATACGTGTACCTTCGATTGGGTCTACCGCGATATCAACCGCATCACCATTGCCAGTACCGACTTTCTCACCGATATACAGCATTGGCGCTTCATCGATTTCACCTTCACCGATGACAATTTCACCGTCAATATTGACCTGATTGAGTACTATCCGCATGGCTTCAACTGCCGCACCGTCCGCTTTATTTTTATCGCCACGGCCTAAGTAGCGATAACCAGCCAGCGCAGCAGCCTCGGTGACGCGAGAAAACTCAATCGCAAGTTCACGTTTCATGTATTGGGGTCCGTAATATATTGAATAATTAAGATGAGTAAAAAACTGCCGGGATCTTACCACAGTTAAAGCGTGGTGAAATGGCGAGGGGAGAGAATAATCCATAGATTAAAGGGCCCGTATGGACCCTTAGGTTGTGAATAAAATCAATTATTGGGCTAAGTCTAATGTTCCAGATTGATAATAAAGTCTGATTTGTTCAGTTTTGTATTTTAAAATAGTCAATTGTCGGGAGGGGCTGCCGTGGGGGTCGACTTGGCGTAAGCCAACGAAGTGCCCGTAGGCAGACCAGGCCCGACATGCACTGAAACCAAGTACGGACGGTCTTCCGGTCGAGTATAAAGCCAATATAAGCACTTTAGACTTTACGACCGGAATATTCATTAAAGTTAATTTATCTGGTTTGCCAGCCGTTCTCTGTTATTGAGTACGATAGTTTTCCGACCGTGCACAAAGGTAATACGGGCTCTTTGTTTTTACGGTCGGAATACCCTCATCAGCTGATTCGAAAGAAGTCTCACAGAGCAACATTACTCATCATGCTCTTCCCAATCACGAGCGCGCTCCACCGCTTTCTGCCAACCTTTGTAACGATAGTTACGTTCGGTGGTTTCAATGCCCGGTTTAAACACTCGCTCGATATCGGCTTTGCTCTTCACTTCATCCAGATCGCCCCAGAAGCCAACCGCCAGACCAGCCAGGTAAGCTGCACCTAATGCAGTAACTTCACGAACCGCAGGACGCTCCACCGAAGTGCCAAGAATGTCTGACTGGAACTGCATCAGGAAGTTATTGGAAACTGCACCACCATCAACCCGTAGGGCTTTCAGACGGGTACCCGCATCAGCCTGCATCGCATCCAGCACGTCGCGAGTCTGATAAGCAATAGATTCCAGCGTCGCACGGATAATGTGGTTTGAGTTCACACCTCGAGTCAGACCAAGAATGGCTCCACGAGCGTACGGGTCCCAATATGGTGCACCAAGGCCAGTAAATGCAGGTACAACGTATACACCATTACTGTCTTTCACTTTGGTGGCGAAATATTCGGAGTCCATAGCATCGGTGAACAGTTTCAGTTCATCACGCAGCCATTGAATAGAGGCTCCGCCAATAAATACCGCACCTTCCAGTGCATAGTTCACTTCACCGCGTGGGCCACAGGCAATAGTGGTTAACAGACCGTGCTCTGATTTAACCACTTCTTTACCGGTGTTCATCAGCAGGAAGCAGCCGGTCCCGTAGGTATTTTTTGCCATACCCGGCTGAACGCACAGGTGGCCAAATAACGCTGCCTGCTGATCGCCTGCCATACCGGAAATTGGAATACGCGTTCCGCCTTTACCACCAATATTAGTTTTGCCATAGATTTCAGACGATGGGCGAACTTCTGGCAGCATTTCACGTGGAATATCCAACACTTCCAGCATGCGCTCATCCCACTGAAGGGTTTTAATATTAAACAGCATGGTACGAGAGGCGTTGGTATAGTCAGTGACGTGGGTACGACCTTGGGTCATGTTCCACACCAGCCAGGTATCAACGGTACCAAACAGCAGCTCGCCACGTTTAGCACGGTCACGAGCGCCTTCTACGTGATCCAGAATCCATTTTACTTTGGTGCCTGAGAAGTAAGGGTCGACGACTAAACCGGTATTTTCACGGATATAGTCGGTCATTCCTTCTTTTTTCAACTGCTCACAAATACTGGCGGTTCTGCGGCACTGCCAGACAATCGCGTTATAAATAGGTTTACCGGTAGCCTTATCCCAAACGATAGTGGTTTCACGCTGGTTGGTAATACCGATAGCGGCGACTTCGTCAGAACTGATACCTGTTTGCGCCAGTACTTCAACCAGTACTGCGCTCTGAGTTGCCCAAATCTCCATTGGGTCATGCTCTACCCAACCTGCATGAGGGTAAATTTGAGTGAATTCACGCTGTGATACGCCAATAATGTTGGCATCGTGGTCTAATACCACCGCACGTGAACTTGTGGTTCCCTGATCGAGGGCGACAATATATTTTTGCTCAGTCGTCATTGCGGTAACTCCGTGAATTGACGTAGTAAAAAGAGGTAAGAACGGCCATTATTTTTCATCTTCGATAGTGCAGGCTTCACAGGGTAAATTACCACCGATAAATGCCTTATAGCCCCATGCTCCCAGGCAGCCACCGATAATAGGCCCCAGAATTGGTATGATAAAATAAGGAATATCTCTTCCACCAGTGAGGGCGATGTTACCCCAGCCGGCGAAATAGGCGAACAGTTTTGGACCGAAGTCACGGGCCGGGTTCATGGCGAAACCGGTTAATGGGCCCATTGATGCACCAATAACAGCAACCAGAATACCGATCAATAATGGTCCCAGTGAACCACGTGGCACGCCGTTGCCATCATCAGTTAAGGCCAGAATCAGGGCTAACAGGGTGGCAGAAATGACTACTTCTACACAGAATGCCTGAAATACGTTAATTGCCGGGTTTGGATAAGTAGAGAAGGTACCTGCCAGTGACAGGCTATCTACACTGCCCCGGACAATATTTTGAGCCGCTTCTACTTCGTAGAACAGGCTGAAATAGAGAGCATATACCATTGCCGCACCGCAAAATGCGCCGGCAACCTGTGAGAGAATATAAGGGATAACTTTTTTACGATCGAAGCAGGCAAATAACCATAGAGCAACAGTAACTGCCGGATTCAGGTGGGCACCCGATACGCCCGCTGTTAAGTAGACGCCCAGCGCAACCGCCAGACCCCAGATAATACTAATTTCCCATTGCCCAAAACTGGCACCGGCGACTTTTAGTGCAGCAACACAACCGATACCAAAAAAGAGAAACAGTCCCGTACCAAGAAATTCAGCAATACATTGCCCTTTTAAAGTAGGGCCAGCATTTTGGCTCATAAATATAATCCTCCGTTGAAGGGTAGAGTGGCAATTTGATTACCTGTTTTCGCCTCTATTTTTTTAGTTATAGAGGATATGACAAGATTTTATCGTTATCGCGCTATATCGAAAAATAACGAAAGTATAATTTTGTGTATTCGGTCAAGTTATTGCTCTTATGAGTTCGAAAAGTGATAAGTTGAGCAGGTTTCTATTAGGGCATGATTCGTTTCAGATGAGATGAGTAGTTGTCATGATAAGATAAGTAACCACTGGTTTAATCATTTTTTGCCGTTAGTGAGCTAACTGTACTGCCAGATTGACAAAATTTCTGAACATTCGTGCTTTATATAGGTCTATGTCTGGACAGCGTTCGATCAGGTAAATACAATCAGGCTGTTGATTTTGGCGTTCCACCAATGGGATGTGCGAGTCTTGCCGCTAGCGGCTGTTATAAATGTTAGGTTTTCCGCTTTGCGGTTATGTCTATATGAGGACAAAATAATGTCATTTGAAGTATTTGAAAAACTGGAAGCTAAGGTCCAACAGGCTATTGATACTATTACCCTGTTGCAGATGGAAATCGAAGAGCTGAAAGAGAAAAATAACTCTTTATCTCGTGAAATTGAATCATCAGCTAACGGACGCGAGTCATTAGTGAATGAAAACGCTCAGTTGAAGCAAGAACAACAAGCCTGGCAGGAACGTTTACGTCTTCTGTTGGGTAAAATGGATGAAGTTTAATCGCTCCAGCGATGAGCCATCAGACAATAAAAACGCCGCTTATGCGGCGTTTTTATTGGCGCTTTGTTAATTAAACATCACTTCAGCGGTAAATAAATATCCGTCAGTAGCTCATGTTCCGCCACTTCGTGCACAAAATTGAAGTAATGAAAGTAGAGCGGAAAATCACGCAGTTCCTCTCCACTGGCAGGAAGCCATTCACTGTATAAACGACGAGCACTTTCGGTCAGAGTCTGATGCGATCCCTGATGGCGGGCTACGGCACATCGTCCACCGGGTATCAGGCCGTTGACTACACCAAATGGATTATCTTCGGGAATAGCTGCATTTATCGATCCACCAAGATCAAAACGAAACTCTTCAACCGCTGTCGTTGCCGGATCGTGAAAGGCAATTCCATAAGTTTGACTGGTACATACCGGCGATAGTCCGGTACTTTTACGCCATTCAATAAAGTGCGTAGCCGTTACATTGATCAAGTCCGGATTGCCCCGGTGAGTCAACATAGCAATCGGAGTATCAGGAAAGTTGACTATCTTCACTTCCATGGTTTGGGTCCTTATATATTTTTGCTCAGGGATGCGCTGATGCCAGTCAAGCCAGTCGGGCTGTTGCCGAAACTGACTGGGTGTTTTTCCCAGCGCTTGCTTGAAGGCACGACTAAATGACTCGGGATTTTGAAATCCGGCATCAAGTGCAATGTCGATGATTTTTTCCAGCGGGTTAAAGGCCAGTCGGTACGATGCTCGTCTGATTCGCATCCACTGAATATAACGACCTATCGGCATTCCACAGTAAGTGGTGAATTGCCGGTGAAAGTGAAAAGGTGAGAAATTGGCAATTTCACTCAGTAACTCAATGGTCAGTGGGTCATCAAGGTGTTGTTCAATATAGCTGAACACCTTATTAAATCGCCTGGCATAGGCATCGGTTTTATCATCGAACATTACATCCTCCATGCTCAATACTTTGACAGAAAACCATCGGCACAGCCTGACCGATCTTGCTGAGATGCAGAGTGATGATAAATATTATGGGGGAATTGTCGGCAGGATAAAAATGAAGTTGAAACTAAAACATCAGGCAACTGATGTTATATGAAGCCATCGCGGCCCAGTCTGTTTTTAACCGGAAATTAAAATAACGGAAACCCGAATGTTTCCGCTTATTATGGCTTACTCGATGTCCAGCGCTTCTTCTGACAGGATGATACCGGTATTGTCGGCATACAGATGGTCACCAGAGAAAAAGGTTACGCCACCAAAGTTAACGCGAATATCACTTTCGCCGATGTTCTGTGAGTCAGCGCCAACCGGGATAGCAGCTAAAGCCTGAATGCCAATATCCAGCTCTTCCAGTTCATCTACCTGACGAACCGCGCCGTAAACCACCAGTCCTTCCCATTCGTTTTGAACAGCAAGACGGGCTAACTCGGCATCGATCAGTGCACGGCGAACTGAACCGCCGCCATCGATTAGCAATACGCGACCCTGGCCATTCTCTTCCAGCAGTTCGTACAGCAGGCCATTGTCTTCAAAGCATTTAACCGTGGTGATTTGACCACCAAAAGAGGGGCGTCCGCCAAAGTTAGAGAACAGGGGTTCCACAACGTTGACTTCTTCATGATAGATGTCACATAACTCGGAAGTATCATATTTCATAAAATCGTCGCCTGTTTCCGTTGGTTCATTTTTCGCCATGAATAATCAGTATATCCTGATTTTTACAAGGATAGCAAAGCCATCCTGGCATTGAGGCCGCCGGAGCGGCTTATTCAATAGGGATAATGATAAAAATGATTGGTGAGCAGAGTTAGCTAAGTACCACGCCAATAGCAAACAGAATATTGGTCAGTAATGCACCTTTAACCATTTGTTCCAGCATTGGACGCATGGCTACTGCCGTTGGCTCATGTAATACATACATAGCGTGACGGTAAAGTAGCGGTACAGCCAGAATAAACAGCCAGCCACTCCAGCTGCGTAAATCAAACAGGGCGAACAGAACCAGACACAAAAGTGCGCCAGCCAGTAACATGAAATGATAGCGACGGCCCCATAGTGGACCTAAGCGTACTGCAAGCGTGTTTTTACCATTCATGCGATCGTTGTCAATGTCGCGCAAGTTGTTGATATTTAACACGGCAGTTGCTAATAAACCACAGGCGGTAGCTGGCAGCATGACCACGGTATCGAAGGTTCCGGCCTGTAGATAATAGGTACCGGCAACGCTTAACCAGCCAAAGAAAATCAGAACAGAAATATCTCCCAGCCCCATATAGCCATATGGTTTGCGGCCAACGGTATAGGTAATGGAAGCAATAATAGCCAGTAAGCCCAGCCCCAGGAAGCCAATGATATCCTCTGGTTTTTTACAGGCCAGAGCGATAAGTACAATGCCGGAGGCGATAGTCAGAATAATCACAATAATCAGGGCACGTTTCATCTGGGCCTGATTAATCAGCCCTTTTTGCATGCCGCGGTTGGGACCAATACGTGTTTCCGTATCGCTGCCTTTTATGGCATCGCCGTAGTCATTCGCCAGATTAGATAAAATCTGTAGCATCGCCGCGGTCAGCAGCGCCATCAGTGCAATATCCAACTGAAAATGGTGCATCCAGGCTGCCAGCGCAGAACCGGTAACAATCGATGCCAGTGCCAGAGGCAATGTACGGGGGCGCAGACTTTCAATCCAGGCCGCTGTTTTACTTGTTGAGTGAGTTTGGCTCATGTTTTAGTTTTAATTTAGTAACTTTTAATTTGAGAATAATTTCATAGCGGGCAAATCGGCTAGCCGCTAACTATACGCGTATTATAGAGAAGTTAACGAGAGTTTGCTTTGATTCTGGGATAAAACCAAACGAATACTAAGGGATAAGTTTACGGGAGGCTAGTGCCTCCCGTAAATACAACTGATTGAGTAAGGTTATAAAAAACGTTACAGAATGAAACGGCTTAAATCTTCATCATCAACTAATTCATCCAGATGACGACGCACATACTCGGCATCAATATCAATATGGGTACCGTTACTTTCGCTGGCGTCATAGGAAATATCTTCCATTAAACGTTCCAGAACAGTGTGTAAACGACGGGCACCGATGTTTTCTGTGCGCTCGTTTACCTGCCATGCCGCTTCTGCAATACGACGAATACCGTCGGCCTGGAAGTTGACAGTGACCCCTTCTGTTGCCATTAACGCTTTGTACTGCTCGGTTAATGATGCACTTGGTTCAGTCAGGATACGTTCAAAATCTTCAGTGGTCAGGGCTTGCAGCTCAACACGAATCGGTAAACGACCTTGCAATTCAGGGATAAGATCCGAAGGGCTGGCGGTCTGGAATGCACCGGAAGCAATAAACAGAATGTGGTCAGTTTTAACCATGCCGTGTTTAGTCGATACAGTACAACCTTCTACCAGCGGCAGTAAGTCACGCTGAACCCCTTCACGGGATACATCCGGGCCCGAAACTTCACCTCGCTTACAGATCTTGTCGATCTCATCGATAAATACAATACCGTGTTGTTCCACGGCATCAATGGCTTGCTGTTTCAGCTCTTCCGGATTGATCAACTTACTGGCTTCTTCTTCAATCAGCAGTTTAAATGCGTCTTTGATCTTCATTTTGCGCGGTTTTTGCTTTTGTCCGCCCAAGTTTTGGAACATAGACTGTAGCTGATTAGTCATCTCTTCCATGCCCGGAGGTGCCATGATTTCTACACCCATGGACATAGACGCCAGCTCAATTTCGATCTCTTTATCGTCCAACTGACCTTCACGCAGTTTTTTGCGGAATGCCTGGCGCGCAGTGGAGCTGTCAGAATTGTTTTCAGTCTGTCCCCAGTTGTCGCGCGCCGGTGGAATCAATACGTCAAGAATACGCTCTTCTGCCAGCTCTTCGGCACGAAAACGCATTTTCTCAACGGACTGCTGACGCACCATTTTGATGGCAGCATCGGTTAAATCGCGGATGATAGAGTCAACTTCTTTCCCTACATAGCCCACTTCGGTGAACTTGGTCGCTTCGATTTTGATAAATGGCGCATTGGCCAGTTTAGCCAGACGACGGGCAATTTCAGTTTTACCTACACCGGTCGGGCCGATCATTAAAATATTTTTTGGCGTGACTTCATGACGTAATACTTCATCAAGCTGCATACGGCGCCAGCGGTTACGCAGAGCAATGGCCACTGCACGCTTGGCTTTGTTCTGACCGATGATATAGCTGTCAAGTTCACTGACGATTTCGCGAGGGGTCATTTCAGACATCATTACGGTCCTTATTCTTTAGCTTTTAATTCTTCGATGGTTTGGAAACGGTTGGTGTAAATACAGATATCACCGGCAATAGACAGAGATTTCTCCACGATATCTCTGGCGTTCATATCGGTATTTTCCAACAGAGCTCTGGCCGCTGATTGGGCATAAGGGCCACCAGAACCAATAGCAATCAAATCGTTTTCTGGCTGAATTACATCACCATTACCGGTAATGATCAGGGAGGCGGTTTCATCAGCTACCGCTAACAGTGCTTCTAATCGACGCAACATGCGGTCGGTACGCCAGTCTTTCGCCAGCTCAACAGCGGCTTTCGTCAGATGCCCTTGATGCATCTCCAGCTTGCGCTCAAAGCGTTCAAACAGGGTGAAGGCATCTGCAGTGCCTCCGGCAAAACCAGCAATCACACGGTCGTTATACAAACGGCGAACTTTGCGGGCATTACCTTTCATTACGGTGTTACCCAGTGTTACCTGACCATCACCCCCAATTACTACATGACCGTTGCGGCGAACGCTTACAATTGTTGTCACGTGCAGATCCTCATTAGCTGATAAGAGCAGCCTTACATCAGAGGCAAGGCATAATTGGTATTTAGATGGGGGGATGGCGTCAGGTTTTCAACCCTACAGAAGTAAAATATTCAGCAAGCTATCAGGGTGAACAATAGCAGTCTGGCTGCCATGAGGCAGCCAGATATGAGGAATAAATGTTATAATTTACAGTCTATTACTTACCAGAAGCTACAGGGATACAGCTGCTTACGCCATTGCTTTTTAACCGTTGTAAAGTTTTGTCTGCAGCTTCACGATTGTTATAAGGACCCAGAATGACCCGGTTCCAGCCATCGCTGGTGCTGATCCGGCTTTCAATACCGGAGAACGCCAGATTAACTTTCACCGACTCGGCCTGATCGAGGGCTTTGAATGAGCCACACTGAATAATCCAGCGTTGACTTTGTGCCTGAGCCGCGGTCTGGCTGGTGGTCTTCGGTGTTGATGTCACCGGTGCTGGCGTCTGGGTTGGTGTTGACGCTGGCGGATTGGCTTTCTTTGGTGGTGTTTGCGTTTGTGTTTGAACCTGCGGCTGAGTATTAGTCGCAGCAGTATTATTTAACGCCGGTTTAGTTCCACCATCACGAGCAGTAGATGGTCGCCCACTGGCATCGACGCCAGAAAGTTGAATCGGTGGCTTTTGCATATCAGCCTGAATTTGATCCAACATTCTTTTTTGTTCCGATGTCAACGGTGCCTGAGTATTAGTTTTGGGCTGGCCTGTTGAGTTAGGGGAGTTGGTAACCTGACGATTTTCCAGCTCTTTTATGTAGCTCCAACGCTCTTCCGGTTTTGGTGGTAATCCGTCGCCCGGTTTAACCGGAGGTGTTCCGGCAGCCGGTACCGTTTCAGGTTTATGCTGGGTAATATAGTAAAGGCCTCCGCCAAATACGACCAATACGGCGAGGGCAAGCACAATCATCAGCTTGGATGCGCCGCCTGATGAGCTTTTTTTCTTTCTGCTATTTTTTTTACTCCGCGCCCCCGATCGGCTACGGCTTACATAATCTCGTTGTGCCACTATGACTTCACTACGTTTGTTTTTAAAAAACAGATTAAAAGAGAACCGTTATAGTACGTAATATGTGGTACTTTGGCTAGTTGTGTGGTTTCGCGGTACTGGCGCGAACAATCAATTCACTGTCAAGCAAGACAGATCCCCCTTTGGTTCCACTCCCTTGTAGTAGCTCAAGCAGCATCAGCACTGCCTGTCGGCCAATTTTATACCGGGGTTGTGCAACGGTGGTTAACGGCGGATCGACATATTGTGCCAGAGCAATATCATCAAATCCAACGATAGACAGCTGCTCCGGAATACGGATTCCCATCTTTTTTGCCTGAGAAATAGCGCCAATTGCCACAATATCGCTGTGGCAGAATATAGCACTGGGCGGTTGAGGTAATGCCATTAACTGAGAGAGTGCCTCAGCTCCGGTTTCAAAACTTAGAGGGCCAGAGGTGATGTAACTCTTTTCTACTGCAATTCCACTTCGCTGTAATGCCTGAACATAACCCTGTTGACGGTAGTGGCTAAGGTGTAAATGATCCGGACCCGAAATACAGGCAATACGACGGTGTCCCAATCGTTGCAAGTAATGCACTGCATTAAATGCAGCAGTCAGATTATCAATATGGATGGTGGGTAATTTTAGCTCCGGCAGATATTCATTGGCCATCACCATTGGGGGGAGTGGGTGATTGGCTTCGTCATGTCTTTCAAACGGAAAATTGGCTCCCAACAGAATAACACCATTAACCAGTTGCAATATCGTTGGCAGGGAAATGGTTTCGATGGGTTGCTGGCGATTATCCAGAAACAGAACGATATAGCCATAATCAGCCGCGGTCTGTTGAATGCCTTGCATTACATCGGTAAAAAAAGGGTCAGTGATATCCAGCGCCATCGCCAGCAATATTTTGGACTCTCCCTGTTTCTGACCTTTGGTTAGAGCATAAGGAATATATCCCGTTTGTTTAATGGCTTTTTCTATTCTGTCCTTGGTTTGCCAGGAGACCTTTTCCGGCATCATCAATGCCCTGGAGACGGTGGCTGTTGATACGCCAGCCAAATCGGCGACATCTTTCATGGTCACCTGAGCCGGGTGTTTATTTTGTTCCAAAGAGGGGATCCTCCCAATGGCAATATGCCCTATGCATATATAGGATATAGCCTGTTATTCTCCCTGATATTTATTCTTTTGTTTTCAGGAGGAATATTGAATGAAGCGCAGTAGCGTACCCCTGCCTGAACGCAGGCCAATGGCCTGTTATTAACTTGTCTGTTTCAATGAATAAATAGTTGGGACTCATTATTTCTGGCAACAGTTTTATGCTATTCCGTTACTGAATTGTATGCTGTGAATCAACTTTTTAGAGCCAGTTCTCAATAATGTGATCTCTAACCTTCTATTGGATCAATATCGAGCGTCCATTTCACTTTTTTTGCCTGTGGCATTGCGGCTATTTGTAATCTCAGTGCGTGTAAAATTTGCTGCAAACGACCGCGAGAGGGGTGCTGGATCAACAATTGCCAGCGGAAACGACCGCCGCGTTTAGCCTGTAACGCAGGGACAGGGCCAAGAATCCACAGTGAACCGTCGCTGGCTCTGACGTTTTCCAACAGTTCTTTCAGTTGCTGTAAAAATTGCGATGCCTGCTGGTTATCATGATCTTCGGCACGAAACAGGGCATGGAAGGTAAACGGAGGTAAGAAGACGCTTTTGCGCTCTTCAATTGCCTGTTTAGCAAAGGCATCATAGCCTTGATGCAGCAAGGTTTGTAACAGAGGATGTTCCGGATGGTGAGTTTGTAGTAACACTTCCCCCTGTTTACCTGCACGGCCCGCACGACCAGAAACCTGAGTGTACAGCTGAGCAAAGCGTTCAGCGGCGCGGAAATCGGCAGAGAATAGTGCGCCATCCACATCGATCAGGCCAACCAGTGTGACATCCGGGAAGTGGTGACCTTTTGCCAGCATCTGTGTACCAATCAGAATACGAGCGCCACCCTGATGAATATCCGCAAGGTGTTGCTCCAGCGAGCCTTTACGACTGGTAGTGTCCCGATCGACACGAGTGATTGGCGTATCCGGAAACAGGCGAGCTAGTTCGTTATCCAACTGTTCTGTTCCCACACCAACCGGCACCAAGTGGGTCGAACCGCATTTAGGGCATTGATAAGGAACCGGACGTTGGCTGTCACAGTGGTGGCAGCGCAGCATGCGCTGATTCTGATGCAGCGTGTAGTAACGCTCACAGCGGCTACATTCTGCTATCCATCCACATTCATGACATAACAAAGCCGGGGCATAGCCTCGTCGGTTAAGAAACAGAATCACCTGATTATTTGCCTGCAAATGCTCTTTCATTCGTTTGAGCATTGCGGGAGCCAACCCGGCGGTTAGCGGCTGGCCTTTCAGGTCAAGAATATATTGGGTTGCCGGTTTAGCATGACCAGCACGCAGAGTTAGACGCAAATGGTGATACTTACCGCTTTGGGCATTATGCAGACTTTCTATTGCCGGAGTTGCCGAACCGAGTATCACCGGAATGTTTTCTTCGCGGGCATGAAGAATGGCTAAATCACGGGCATGGTAACGCCATCCTTCCTGCTGCTTATAGGAGCTGTCGTGTTCTTCATCGATAACGATAACTCCCAGATGTTTAAACGGCGTAAACAGGGCTGAACGAGTACCAATCACGATGGCGGTTTCTCCCCGCCGTGCCCGCAACCAAACTGCAAGGCGCTCACTGTCATTCAGGCCCGAGTGAACCACATCAACCGGTGCGGTAAAGCGTTCGCGAAAGCGGGCAATAGTTTGAGGTGTTAAACCAATTTCAGGTACTAAAACCAGCGCCTGTCGTCCTTCGGACAGAATATTTTCCAGTACGCTCAGGTACACTTCCGTCTTGCCAGAACCGGTAATCCCCTCCAGCAACCAGACGCCAAACTGTTGGTCATCACTACGAATGGCGCCGATAGCGGTTGCCTGCTCGGTATTCAGTCTGAGGCGTTCACCATTAATTTTAAAATCATCCTGCCAGCGAGTGGCTGCCGGATAGAGCGCTTCTAACTGAGCTAACCCTTTGTTTTTTAGTGCCTGAAAAGCGGCTTCGTTTAAATCCAGCGTACTGATTTGGTGACGATAGATATTGGCTTTACGCAGAGCAGCCAGCGCCTGTTGCTGTTTTGGTGCACGTTTTAAGGTAACCGGATCGGTTATTTGCCCTTCTTCAGTGAGCTGCCACTGCCAGATAGGCGGCTCCTGCGCAGGCTTTCCCTGACGCAGTAAAACGGGTAAAGCATGAAACAGGACTTCTCCCAGCGGAAACTGATAGTAGCCGGAAGCCCAAAGCAGAGTTTTCCATAAGGATGGTGTAAATAACGACTGGTCATCAATCAGGTGATTAATGGTTTTTAATTGTGAGAGTGGGAATTCGCTTTGCTCGCTGGTGCCGATAATAATACCGATGGCTTCCCGCTTGCCAAATGGCACGCTGACTCTGGCTCCGATAATCGCTTGTTCTCCCGGTGGCAGGAGATAATCAAACGAACGATCCAGTGGCACCGGTAAAACGACATTCACAACGCTCATTATGCAGGTAGTCCAAATCTCAGTTAACGGGCTTTGAGTAAACAAAAAATAGCCAAAGCGGAATTAAAATCTTATGGGATGCAGCAGCATACCACAGGCGACAGAGTGTGATGAATAGATGAATGGTTGGCTGCTTGCGTGGTGAATATTAGATCTGTATAATACGCAACCTTTGATTCAGTACACGAATTTTCAGTGCCTGAATTAAACCACTCAACTATTTTTTTACTTCGTGTGGTGTACGGCAATAGTGACCGTATAGCGACACGACATTAGAGAGGTTCATCATGAAACAAGGTATCCACCCAGAATACAAAGAAATTACTGCAACTTGTTCTTGCGGTAACGTAATCAAAACTCACTCAACTGTGGGTCACGATCTGAACCTGGACGTGTGCGGCGAATGCCACCCGTTCTATACTGGTAAGCAGCGTGATGTTGCTACCGGTGGCCGTGTAGACCGCTTCAACAAGCGTTTCAACATGGTTGGCGGCTCTAAGTAATTTTACTGAGCTGAAAGAAAAAGGCGCCTTGGGCGCCTTTTTTGTATCTGAATATTTTGTTTTTCTGTTTACCACGGCAGATTGAATTATTGCTGTTGGTAATACCTACCCGGTAAAAATATCCATTACCCGATAGTGCGGGTAATTAATTATCTTCAATCGTCAGCGATCGTTTTACTCATGCAATGGCAGGATAATTGGAGTTAATAATCCCAACTGTCCGGATCGATACCCTTTTCGCGCATCAATATTTTTGCCGCTTCCGGAATTTCATCGCTGCGTTCTTTACGTAAATCTTCATCATTAGGCAGAGGTTGTCCGGTAAATGCATGAAGAAACGCTTCACAAAGTAATTCGCTATTGGTGGCATGTCTCAGGTTATTAATCTGACGGCGGGTACGTTCATCCGTTAGTATTTTTAATACTTTCAACGGGATGGATACCGTGATCTTCTTGACCTGTTCGCTCTTTTTGCCATGTTCAGCATAGGGGCTGACATATTCGCCGTTCCACTCAGCCATGGGGCACCTTAATCATATAGAAAGCTGAAACTTTAAAGTTGGTCCATTGTGAACTAACTTTACCTGCTCATGAGCTGGCTTCTGGCATGGCTCACGAGTGCATTAAAAGATTATACCTGACAATTTTAACGGATATTTTGCGATTCCTCAATCTACACGGCAAGAAGTTTAGATGTCCAGATGTATTGACGTCTATAATCTAAAGCATTATCTTATTCATCATACTTTATGGTTTTTCCCGGAGTGATTCAGTGAAACGCAAACAGGCAACTATTGCAGTGAGGGGCGGGCTCAATTCAGATGAGCAGTATGGCTGTGTTGTTCCCCCGATTCATCTTTCCAGCACTTATAATTTTATCGATTTTAATCAACCCCGGGCACATGATTATTCTCGTCGCGGTAATCCAACTCGCGATGTGGTTCAGTCAGCATTGGCGGAACTGGAAGGTGGAAGCAGTGCGGTATTGACCAGCAGCGGAATGTCAGCCATTCATCTGGTGTGTACGGCATTATTAACGCCGGATGACTTACTGGTTGCACCGCATGATTGCTACGGTGGAAGCTATCGTCTGTTTGACAGTCAGGCACGTCGGGGAGCCTATCGGGTACTGTTTGTGGATCAGGGGGATGAGCAGGCACTGGCTGCTGCTCTGGCGCAAAAGCCTAAGCTGGTGTTAATTGAGTCACCAAGCAATCCACTGTTGCGGGTTGTCGATATCGCTAAAGTTTGTCAGGCTGCGCATCAGGCTGGAGCCCTTGCGGTGGTAGACAATACGTTTCTGAGCCCTATATTGCAGCAACCTCTTACTCTGGGGGCTGATATTGTTCTGCACTCCTGTACTAAATATCTCAACGGCCATTCTGATGTGGTGGCTGGGGTAGTTATCTGTAAAGATGAAGCATTGGGTACAGATCTGGCCTGGTGGGCAAATAATATTGGTGTTACCGGTGCGGCTTTTGACAGTTATCTGCTATTACGCGGGTTGCGTACCTTAGGGCCGCGGATGAAACAGCAGCAGCAAAATGCACAGGCGGTGATCGCTTATTTACAGCAGCAACCTCAGGTAAAAACGTTGTATCATCCTTCCTTGCCAGGAAATCCGGGTCATGAAATTGCCCGTAAACAGCAGTCGGGTTTTGGTGCCATGTTGAGTTTTGAGTTTGATGGTGATGAACAGGCGATGCGACAGTTCCTTGCTGCGTTGGAACTGTTTACACTGGCAGAATCGTTAGGCGGTGTTGAAAGTTTAATTTCCCATGCGGCGACGATGACTCACGCGGGGATGGCAGCTGAAGCTCGTAAAGCTGCAGGAATATCAGACAGGTTATTGCGTATATCTGTTGGAATCGAAGACAGTGAAGATTTAATTGCCGATCTGGAACAGGCTTTCCAGGCGTCAGCGAAGAGGTAAGTATGACTACATTAGGAGCTTCCGGGCTTCCTGCAAATCGTCAGTTGCATAAGTTTGGCGGAAGTAGCCTGGCAGATAGCAAATGTTATCTGCGAGTGGCCGGGATAATGGCAGAATACAGCCGCGAAGGGGACATGATGGTAGTGTCCGCTGCGGGTAGCACCACCAACCAACTGATTAAATGGTTGCAACTTAGCCAGACCGATCGCATTGCCTCTCATCAGGTGCAGCAAGAATTGCGTCGTTACCAGAGCGAGCTGATTAATGGTCTGCTGCCGGAGCAACAGGCCGCTGAGTTAGTTAAAGTTTTTATTCAGGATCTTGAACGACTAGCTGCATTGCTGGATGGCGCGATATCCGATGCCGTCTATGCCGAAGTGGTGGGCCATGGTGAAATCTGGTCGGCACGTTTGATGGCTGCGCTATTGAACCAGCAAGGTATGGCGTCAGAATGGCTGGACGCACGTGATTTTCTAAGAGCAGAGCGCTCTGCTCAGCCGCAGGTAGACGAAGGTCGATCTTATCCGCTGTTACAACAACTACTGACTCAATATCCGAATAAGCGTTTGGTGGTCACCGGTTTTATTTCCCGTAATGAAGCTGGAGAAACGGTATTGCTGGGGCGTAACGGCAGTGACTATTCTGCTACTCAGATTGGTGCACTGGCAGGGGTAGTCCGCGTGACTATCTGGAGTGATGTGGCTGGGGTATACAGTGCTGACCCACGTAAAGTGAAAGATGCCTGTCTGTTACCGCTGCTACGTTTAGATGAAGCCAGTGAGTTGGCGCGTCTGGCGGCTCCGGTGCTGCATGCCCGTACTTTACAACCGGTCTCCGGCAGTGATATCGATCTGCAATTGCGTTGTAGTTATCAGCCAGAGCAGGGTTCTACCCGCATTGAACGGGTTCTGGCATCCGGTACTGGCGCCAGAATTGTCACCAGTCATGATGATGTTTGCCTGATTGAAATACAGGTTGAAGCCCAGCACGATTTCTCTCAAATTCAAAAAGAAGTAGAACGTATTCTGAATCGGGTTCAGGTTAAGCCGCTGGCAACCGGTGTTCACTACGATCGCAATCTGCTTCAGCTGTGCTATACCTCCGAAGTGGTTAATAGCGTACTGCAAATTCTGGATGACGCCAGACTACCGGGTCGCCTGCAACTACGGGAAGGGCTGGCATTAGTTGCGTTGGTGGGAGCAGGAGTATGTAAGAATCCGCTGCACAGTCATCGTTTCTACCAGCAGCTTAAAGATCAGCCGGTGGAGTTTATCTGGCATGCGGAAGACGACATCAGTCTGGTGGCTGTATTGCGCGTTGGGCCAACTGAGCATCTGATTCAGGGATTGCACGCCAGCCTGTTCCGGGCAGAGAAGTGTATTGGACTGGTGCTGTGCGGTAAGGGCAATATCGGTTCCCGCTGGTTAGAGCTGTTTGCCCGTGAACAAAAGAATATTTCAGCCCGTACCGGATTCGAATTTATTCTGGCAGGGGTAGTTGATAGCAGCCGCAGTGTACTCGATTATCAAGGGTTGGATGCCAGTAGAGTATTGGCATTCTTTAATGATGAAGCCCAAACGATGGATGACAATGCATTAGTCAGTTGGATGCGAGACCATCCGTTTGACGATCTGGTGATTCTTGATATTACTGCCAGCGAAGAGTTAGCGGGTAAGTATCTGGATTTCGCCAGCTATGGATTCCACGTTATTAGCGCAAACAAACTGGCCGGCGCTTCATCCGGAAATGAATATCGTCAGATTCGGGATGCTTTCGCTAAAACCGGTCGCCACTGGCTGTATAACGCCACTGTAGGTGCCGGATTACCGATTAACTATACGGTGAGAGATTTACGCGACAGTGGCGATACCATTCTCTCCCTGAGTGGAATTTTCTCCGGTACGCTCTCCTGGTTATTCCTGCAGTTTGACGGCTCAATTCCGTTCTCTGAGCTGGTGGAACAAGCATGGCAACAAGGGCTGACAGAACCAGATCCGCGTGTTGACCTCTCGGGTCAGGATGTGATGCGCAAACTGGTGATTCTGGCGCGTGAAGCGGGCTATGATATTGAACCGGATCAGGTTCGGGTTGAGTCACTGGTAGCTGAAGGCGCGGAAAATGGCTCGGTTGATAACTTCTTTGAGAATGCCGAAGCATTAAACCACCAGATGCTGGAGCGCTTAGAAGCTGCCAGAGAGATGGGATTGGTTCTGCGCTATGTGGCTCGCTACGACGCCAATGGCAAAGCCCGGGTGGGTGTAGAAGCAGTAAGGGACGATCACCCTCTGGCTTCTCTGTTACCGTGCGATAACCTGTTCGCCATTGAAAGCCGTTGGTACCGTGATAATCCATTGATTATCCGTGGACCAGGCGCCGGACGGGACGTCACCGCCGGAGCAATCCAGTCAGACTTAAACAGACTGGCGAAATTGCTATAGTGATTTTGTTTGAAAATAGTTAATCGTCGGGCTATGCCCGACGTACTCTAATGTTAAGAGTATGGTCCTTCCGGCCGGGCACAAAGACGATTTGAGCACTTTGTTTTTACGGCCGGAATGTCCACTAAAGCTGAAATAGATACGTTTATTATCAACTCAATTTTTACTGTTATTCACGTCTGAGCCTTACTCTCTCCGTTCGTATTTCTTATTCCCCATTAATTTTCAAATTACCTGTTGACAGAACTCATCACTTACGTCATCTTATTTAGATGTTTAGACGTCTAAACGTTCAGAAGTATAACTACAAATCAGGCAAATCAGAAAAGACAAACAGGGTGGACAGAATATGAGTTTTTTTCATGCTAACCAGAGGGAAGCGCTGAATCAGAGCCTAGCAGAGATTAATGGCCAGATTAACGTCTCTTTTGAATTCTTTCCGCCAAGCAATGTGGAAATGGAGCAGACCCTTTGGCAATCCATCGATCGCCTGAAGAATTTAAAGCCTAAGTTTGTTTCTGTGACCTATGGGGCAAACTCCGGTGAGCGTGACCGAACCCACAGCATCATTAAAGGCATTAAAGACAAAACGGGTCTGGATGCAGCACCTCATCTTACCTGTATTGATGCCACACCAGAGCAGCTAAGAGAAATCGCTAAAGATTACTGGGATAGTGGAATTCGCAGCATTGTGGCATTACGCGGCGACTTACCTGCCGGCGGTGGTAAACCTAATATGTATGCTGCCGATCTGGTAGAACTGCTGAAAAGCGTCGGTGATTTTGATATTTCTGTGGCGGCCTATCCGGAAGTGCATCCTGAAGCTAAAAGCGCGCAGGCTGATTTAATTAATCTGAAAAAGAAAATTGATGCCGGTGCTAACCGGGCAATTACCCAATTCTTTTTTGATGTAGAAAGTTACCTGCGTTTTCGCGACCGCTGTGTAGCAACAGGCATTGATGTGGAAATCGTGCCGGGGATTTTACCGGTATCCAATTTTAAACAGCTACAGCGCTTTGCCACCATGACTAACGTACGTGTTCCACAGTGGATGAGCCAAATGTTTGCCGGATTAGATGATGACCCTGAAACCCGTAAATTTGTCGGCGCTTCTATTGCTATGGATATGGTGAAGATTTTGAGTCGTGAAGGAGTGAAAGATTTCCATTTTTATACTCTTAACCGGGCTGAGCTGAGCTATGCGATTTGTCATACGTTGGGAGTAAGGCCCGCATAACTGAGCAGAATATTAAGATATTTTTATTAATATGTTATTCAGGTTTCGACTGTCATAACTAACAGTCGAAACCTGCATCAGGCAGAACTATTTATAGTTACTGCCTGTTTTTTTATCCGGTATTTCTCATCCCTGCCGCAATACCAGCAATAGTAACCATCAGCGCCTGTTCTACTCTTGGATCCGGAGTCTCTTGCTGGCGAGAACGGTAAAGCAACTCGGCCTGCAGTACGTTTAATGGGTCGGTATAGACGTTACGCAGGGCAATGGACTCAGCAATCCACGGTAGTTTTTCCATCAGCTTCTGATCGTTAGACAGCTTAAGAATAACACTGATATCTTCCGCCAACTGGCTACGTAACTTACTACCCAGCGTCCAAAGTTTTTTATCCACCAGACGCTGATCGTAATATTCGGCCAGCCACAGGTCAGCTTTAGCGTAAACCATCTCCAACATATTGATACGGGTATTGAAGAACGGCCAGTCGCGATACATTTCCGCCAACTGCTGTTGTTTACCGTTTTTAATTGCATGTTGTAATGCCGCACCAGCACCCAACCAGGCTGGCAACATCAGACGGTTTTGGGTCCAGGCGAAAATCCATGGAATAGCCCGCAAGCTTTCTACCCCACCATTAGGCTTACGTTTCGCTGGTCGGGAGCCCAGAGGCAGCTTACTTAATTCCAGTTCAGGCGTGGCAGCGCGGAAGTAAGGAACAAAGTCCGGCTCTTCACGTACGATATCGCGATACTCTTTACAGGAGAACTCGGACAGTTCATCCATAATGTCGCGCCATTCTTGCTTAGGATTTGGCGGTGGCAGCAGATTGGCTTCAAGGATTGCACTGGCATAGCTTGCCAGGCTGGCTACCGTAATCTCCGGTAGACCAAACTTAAAGCGGATCATTTCTCCCTGTTCCGTAACACGCAGTCCGCCTTTTAATGAGCCCGGAGGCTGAGACAGTAGCGCATCGTGAGCCGGAGCACCACCGCGGCCGATAGTACCCCCACGGCCGTGGAATAACGTTAAGTCTACACCTGCCTGTTCACAGGTTTTGATCAGTGCTTCCTGAGCATAATATTGCGCCCATGAGGCAGCCAATACGCCAGCATCTTTCGATGAGTCGGAGTAGCCAATCATGATCATCTGCTTATCGCCAATAAAATTGCGATACCAGTCGATATTCAGTAACTGGGTCATCACGTCATTAGCGTTATTCAAGTCTTCCAGCGTTTCGAACAGTGGGCAGACCGGCAGGGCGAAGGTGCATCCCATCTCTTTTAGCAACAGATGTACTGCCAGAACGTCTGACGGTGTTCGAGCCATGGAGATAACATAAGCGGCAATAGAACCCTGCGGGGCTTTAGCCACGACTTTACAGGTATCAAGCACTTCCTGAGTGTCAGCACTTGGCTGCCAGTCGCGTGGGAACAGCGGTCTTTTCGACTGCAATTCACTAATCAGGAATTGCTGCTTCTCTTTTTCCGTCCACTGGTCGTAATCGCCTAACTCAAGATATTTGGTGAGCTCAGCCAGAACATCACTATGGCGAGTGCTTTCCTGACGAATATCAATACGGACCAACGGCAGGCCAAAGCAGCCAATGCGACGCAGAGTATCCAGCAATTGCCCATTGGCAATAATACCCATGCCGCAGGCTTGCAGTGACTGATAACAAGCGTAGAGCGGCTCCCAAAGCTGTTGATTATCAACCAGCATATCATCCGGGCAGTTGACGCGTTCACCGTTCAGGCGGGCGCTCAGGTAACTGTGAGTACTCATTAACTGGGTACGTAATTTCTTCATCAGCTCACGATAGGGTTCCTGAACTTCATCGCCACCGGCCATGGCCCGTAGCTCCGGAGTACAGTCAGACATGGATAGCTCAGAAACCAGTACCTGAACATCTTTCAGAAACAGTTCTGCCGCTTTCCAGCGGCCGTAAATCATCACGTGTTCGGTAATTTTAGCGGTAACGTTTGGGTTACCATCGCGGTCACCTCCCATCCAGGAAGTAAAACGCACCGGAACGGCTTCAACCGGCAAGTTATAGCCAAGAGCATCAACCAGCTGATCGTTAAACTCGCGCATAAACGCAGGTACGCCTTCCCACAGGCTATTTTCTACTACGGCAAAGCCCCATTTGGCTTCATCAACCGGAGTTGGGCGGATCTTACGGATTTCATCGGTATGCCATGACTGAGCAACCAACTGGCGCAGACGGCGCATTATCTGATCCCGCTCATAATCGGCCAAATCGTTGTGGTCTAACTGGCTCAGACAGTTATTCACTTCAATCAGCTTATGGATCATGGTGCGGCGCGCAATTTCTGTTGGGTGCGCGGTGAGTACCAGCTCAATAGAAAGCTGGTCAACGGCTTTACTTACCGCTTCATCAGTAATGTTTTGCTGTCTTAATTTATTGAATAAATCAGCGAATACTGCCGGGTTATTTGCTGCCTCACCGCGAGAGGAAATGCTGTGATACTGCTCGGCAGTATTGGCAAAGTTGAGAAACTGGTTAAACGCTCTGGCAACGGGCAGTAACTGGTCGTTAGACAGGTTTTGCAGCGTAGAGAGTAACGCCTGACGGTTAGTCTCATTACCGGCGCGGGACGATTTTGACAGCTTACGAATGCTTTCCACCCGATCAAGGATTTCTTCACCTAAAGCGTCTTTAATGGTATCGCCTAGAAGGGTGCCAAGCATACTGACATTACTTCGCATCGCGGAATATTGTTCGTTCATAGGTCTCCTGCCGGGTTAATCAAAATATGAAGATGATGTTGTGTTGTCACGTTATTTTTATGGGTACTAAAGTTAGAGTTGTATCACACAATTTGGGTATGTACATAGTTTTGTTGAATCCTTTAAGCATTTCTTATAACCGGAAAATTTCAACAAAAAAATCTACTTTCGTACCATACAAGAAATTAACCACCCCGGATAAGCCGGGGTGGTGTGTAAGAACGGTGCGTCTTATTTTTCTGCGCAGAAGTGGTGAATAACCTGGGTCAAAAGCTGACGGGTTGGTTGAATGAAAGAGGTGGCAAGGAATTCATCCGGTTGATGGGCCTGATCGATAGAGCCGGGTCCAAGCACCAGTGTCGGGCACATTTGCTGCAGGAAAGGTGCTTCGGTACAGTAATTAACGACCTCAGCCGGTGTGCCTACCAGTTTCTCTACAACTTGTACCAGCGCATTATCGGCGGCACATTCATAACCGGGGATAGGGCTGTGCAGGTGCTCAATAGCTACACGGCCCGGCCAACGGCTACTAACCGGCTCCAGTGCCTGATGCACCAGTTCATCTAAATCATTCAGAGTAAGACCCGGTAATGGACGAATATCCATATGCAGTTCACAACAGGCGCAGATACGGTTTGGAGCATCGCCACCGTGAATATGACCAAAGTTCATGGTTGGATATGGAATAGCAAAAGCATCATGATGATAACGCTCTTTTAGTGAATCTCTCAGAACCATCAAATGACCGATAGCATCATGCATCAGCTCAATCGCGTTCACGCCACGGGATGGATCGCTGGAGTGGCCGGACTGACCAGTAATACGGATAGCTTCTGCGATATGGCCTTTATGGGCTCGTACTGGCTGAAGTGATGTGGGCTCGCCAATAATGGCACAATCAGGTTTCAGATGGCTGGTGGAGGAGAAATAACGGGCTCCCGCCATTGAGGTCTCTTCATCCGCAGTAGCCAGTACATACAACGGTTTAGTCAGTTTGCTACTGTCGATATCTCTTAATGCATCAAGAATAAAGGCAAAAAAGCCTTTCATATCTGCGGTTCCCAAACCATACAGCTTGTTGTCATGTTCGGTCAGGGTGAAAGGATCGCGGGTCCAGCGTCCGTCATCAAAGGGTACGGTATCCGTATGACCGGTAAGTAGTAGTCCACCAGGCCCCGCTCCCAGCGATGCCAATAGATTAAATTTATTGCGAGTATCAGGAACCGGTTGTACTTCAACCTTAAAACCCAGCGTACTGAACCATTCTGCCAGCAGGTTAATCAGTGTCTCATTGCTCTGATCCAACGCCGCATCGGTAGCACTAATGCTTGGCGTGGCAATCAACTTACTGTACAACTCGATAAAAGAGGGTAATGTTTTATTCACAATTCACGGCCTGTTTTGCGGGTTAATTCAATATAAATTCATTTATTTTGCATAAAAATACAATAAGGGATTGTCTAAGGGAACAGAATTTCGTACCTTAAGCAATATTCTTCCACATTACCGTAAGCGTACCGTTGTTTCCAAACCTTGTACGCAACTAAACAGGTCTATTTTATGCTTGAGACACTTATCGTCGGCGCAAGTGGTTATACCGGTGCAGAACTGGCAGCGTACTTACGTCGTCATCCTGAGATCAATATCAAAGGATTGATGGTATCAGCGCAGAGTGCTGATGCGGGAAAAATATTTTCAGATCTGCATCCTCAGTTGAAAGGACTGGTGGATTTGCCGCTGCAACCACTAACCAATGTAGCCGAAGCGGCAAAAGGCGTCGATGTGGTGTTTCTGGCGACAGCACATGAAGTCAGCCACGATCTTGCGCCACAATTTTTAGCTGCGGGTTGCGTGGTGTTTGATTTATCGGGTGCTTTTCGGGTTGATTCACCTGAGTTTTATACGCGTTATTACGGTTTTACCCATCAACACGGTGACTGGCTGAAAAAGGCGGTTTACGGTCTGGCGGAATGGCAAACAGAAAAGCTTAAGCAGGCGCAACTGGTGGCGGTTGCTGGTTGCTATCCTACGGCATCACAACTGGCGCTTAAGCCATTGGTTGAAGCAGGACTACTGGATGAGCAGCAATGGCCAGTGATCAATGCCGTTAGCGGCGTTAGTGGAGCAGGACGTAAGGCCAGTATGACTACCAGTTTTTGTGAAGTTAGCCTGCAGCCTTATGGCGTGTTTACGCATCGCCATCAACCAGAAATTGCTGCGCACTTGGGTATTCCGGTGATTTTTACTCCTCATCTTGGTAATTTTCCTCGCGGGATTCTGGCAACTATTACCTGCCGTTTAAAACCGGGTGTTGATGAAGAGCAGATTAAGACGGCATTTTACAATGCTTATCACAATAAACCGTTAGTTCGGGTCTATGAAAAAGGGATGCCAGCGCTAAAATCGGTGATTGGCCAGCCGTTTTGTGATATCGGTTTTGCCGTTGATGGCCAACATATTATCGTGGTGTCGGCAGAGGATAATCTGCTTAAAGGTGCCGCTGCTCAGGCCGTACAGTGTATGAATTTACGCTTTGGCTTCAATGAAACCCAGTCCTTACTCTAGGGAGAAGAAGGATGAATCCATTAATTATTAAACTCGGCGGTGCGTTGCTGGACAGTGATGAAGCAATGGAACGTCTGTTTGTGGCTCTGGCAACATATAAGCAAAAACATCAGCGTCAGTTGGTGATTGTACACGGTGGCGGCTGCCTGGTTGATGAGCTGATGAAAAAACTAACGCTGCCGGTAATTCGTCGTAATGGTCTGCGCGTCACGCCGGAAGACCAAATAGGTACTATTACTGGTGCGCTGGCAGGAACCGCGAATAAGACCCTGATGGCAGCGGCCAGAAAGCACGACATTAATGCCATCGGCCTGTGTCTTGCGGATGGTAATATGGTGGAAGTCAGCCAGCTTTCTGAAGATTTAGGCCACGTAGGCGAAGCCAAAGCTGGCAGCAATAAGCTGATTCAAACACTGCTGGCCGATGACTATTTACCGATTATCAGCTCCATTGGCATTACACCCGAAGGAGCGTTGATGAACGTCAATGCGGATCAGGCAGCGACTGCATTAGCTGCAACGTTGGGCGCTGATTTGGTTCTGTTGTCTGATGTTAGCGGTATTCTTGACGGAAAAGGCCAGCGCATTGCTGAACTTACCGCTGATAAAGCCGAAAAGCTGATTGCTCAGGGCATTATTACCGACGGTATGGTGGTGAAAGTAAATGCCGCACTGGATGCCGCACGTTCATTAGGACGTCCGGTAGATATTGCCAGCTGGCGTAATGCCGAGCAGCTACCGGCACTATTTAACGGTGTTCCGGTAGGAACCCGAATTCTGGCCTAGCCGATACAACCAGAACAGATTTAGAACAGTAAGATATTAATTAACCAGTAGTAACTGAATAACTTTAAGACTTAGCAATCAAGGAATTCGTGATGAATAAGAGTGGTATTAAGAAAATTGTTTTAGCATACTCCGGCGGCCTGGATACTTCTGCGATTATTCCATGGTTAAAAGAGAACTATGGTGACTGTGAAGTGGTTGCGTTTGTGGCTGATATTGGTCAGGAACGTGCAGATCTGGAAGGCGTAGAGCAAAAAGCGCTGAATTCAGGTGCTTCTTCCTGTTACGTTGTTGACCTGCGTGAAGAGTTTATCAAAGACTATGTTTACCCGGTTCTGCAAACTGGTGCACTGTACGAAGGCAGCTATCTGTTGGGTACTTCAATGGCTCGTCCCCTGATTGCAAAAGCTCAGGTTGAACTGGCGTTGAAACTGGATGCTGATGCGGTATGCCACGGCGCAACGGGTAAAGGTAACGATCAGGTGCGTTTTGAAACCACCTATGCAGCATTAGCTCCTCATCTGAAAGTGGTTGCGCCATGGCGCGAGTGGAACCTGCGTTCCCGTGAAGCGCTGCTGGCCTATCTGAAAGAACGTAATATTCCGACTACTGCATCACTGGAAAAAATCTATAGCCGCGATGAAAACGCATGGCACATCTCTACAGAAGGCGGTGTATTAGAAACTCCCTGGAATGCTTCGAATAAAGATTGCTGGGTGTGGACCGTTTCTCCTGAAGATGCACCGGATCAGGCTGAGCTGGTTACAGTAACAGTAGAAAAAGGTCGGGTAACCGCAGTGAACGGTAAAGCAATGAGTCCATTCAAGTGTCTGGAAGCATTGAACGAACTGGGTGCCAAGCACGGCGTTGGTCGTATTGATATCGTTGAGAACCGTCTGGTTGGTATCAAATCTCGTGGTTGCTATGAAACCCCGGGGGGCACCATCATGGTGACCGCGCTGCGTGGTGTTGAGCAATTGGTACTGGATCGCGATAGCTTCAAATGGCGTGAGCAGCTAGGTCTGGAAATGGCCTATGTGGTTTACGATGGTCGTTGGTTTGCACCACTGCGTAAATCACTTCAGGCTGCCGCTGAGTCGCTGGCGCAGGATGTGAACGGCGAAGTGATCGTTAAGCTGTATAAAGGTCAGGCAACGGCGATTCAGAAGAAATCATCAAACAGCCTCTACTCCGAAGAGTTTGCTACCTTTGGTGAAGATGAAGTTTACGATCACAGCCATGCTGGTGGGTTCATTCGGTTGTTCTCGCTGTCTGGTCGTATTCGTGCGTTGAATGAGTTGAAGAAATAGTTCTTTTAACCGGTCCAACGATTGGGATTTATAATAAAAGGGCGATATTGGTATCGCCCTTTTGCTATTTAGCATGTTGTTTATTTTCACTTTAGTGTAGATTTTGCCATAAGAATGCGGTGTCTGAGTTAGCTTCAAGTTAACGCTGGCGTTGATATGGTTATAGTCATCAATCCAAAGTGATAGGTATTGCTTTGATTTTTCAGGAGTAAAAGATATGGCATTGTGGGGCGGCAGGTTTAGCCAGGCGGCGGATCAGCGTTTTAAACTGTTTAATGACTCGCTGCGTTTCGATTATCGCTTAGCCGAGCAGGATATTATTGGCTCAGTGGCGTGGTCGAAGGCGCTGGTGACGGTCAATGTATTAACAGCTGAAGAACAAAAAAAATTAGAAAAGGCGTTAGATGAGCTGCTAGTTGAAGTTCAGGCTGAACCTGAAGCCATTTTAGCCAGCGATGCAGAAGACATTCATAGTTGGGTGGAACAGAAGCTGATTGGTAAAGTAGGCGATTTGGGTAAAAAATTGCATACCGGACGTAGCCGTAACGATCAGGTCGCTACCGATTTAAAACTGTGGTGCAAGGTTCAGGTTAGCTTGCTGTTGAATGCGGTTAAAGAGCTGCAACAGGCATTGGTGATAACGGCCGGGCAGAATCAGGATGCGGTAATGCCGGGATATACTCACCTGCAGCGCGCTCAGCCGGTGACTTTTGCCCACTGGTGTTTGGCTTATACCGAAATGTTATCCCGTGATGAAAGCCGTTTGCAGGATGCATTAAAGCGTATGGATACCAGTCCTCTGGGGAGTGGTGCATTAGCCGGTACAGCTTATCCTATTGACCGCGACCAACTGGCTGGCTGGTTAGGTTTTAGTTCAGCAACTCGTAACAGTCTGGATAGCGTTTCTGACCGCGACCATGTGCTGGAGCTATTGTCTGATGCATCTATTAGCATGGTGCATCTGTCCCGTTTTGCTGAGGATTTGATTTTCTTTAACAGCGGTGAGTCTGGCTTTGTTGAGTTGTCTGACCGGGTGACTTCCGGTTCTTCTCTGATGCCACAAAAGAAAAACCCGGATGCGCTGGAATTGATTCGCGGTAAATGTGGCCGTGTTCAGGGCGCTCTCAGTGGTATGTTAATGACGCTTAAAGGTCTGCCGTTAGCCTATAACAAAGATATGCAGGAAGACAAAGAGGGGATCTTTGATGCACTGGATACCTGGCTGGACTGTCTGCATATGGCGGTGCTGGTATTAGACGGTATTCAGGTGAAGCGCCCACGCTGTCAGGAAGCCGCTCAGCAAGGTTATGCTAATGCAACAGAACTGGCAGATTATTTGGTGGCTAAAGGCATTCCGTTCCGCGAAGCTCACCATATTGTGGGGTCTGCGGTATTGGAAGCTATTAAACAGGGTAAGGCTTTAGAAGAGTTGTCATTAACACAACTTAAACAGTTTAATGCAGTCATCGATGAAGATGTCTATCCGGCATTATCATTGCAATCCTGTCTGGAAAAACGCTGTGCTAAAGGTGGTGTTAACCCTCAACAGGTTGCCAGTGCAATTGATGCAGCGAAAGTTCGATTAGATATTTGATTCTGGTAATCATGTTGTTATAAAAAAGCCCGTAAACACTTTGTTATTTACGGGCTTTAGCTTTTAACTTATACGAGATTAGAAACGGTAACCGGCACCAATGTTAAAACCGTTAGCGGTAAACTGCATGCCTTGGTATTCGATGTGGGTACCTTCATAACCAACATCGATAGCAAAGTTTTCCATTGGGTTAATCTGTACACCTGCACCATACATAAATGTGGATTTGCGTTTACTGCCATCGTTATCCATACGGTACATATACTGATTTTGTTTACTGTATTTGTCAGCAGAATAATCAAATTTGCCTGTAGCTACACCAAATAGGGTATACAGACTAACAAAGTCATTAATTCGGTAGGCTGGGCCAACTGACAATGAGTAGTAATCCACATCGCCATGGGCTTTGACATTATAATTGCTGCGCTGGTAAATTTTATCGGTATCACCACCCATATAGGTGAATGAAGAGATGATGCTCCATGGGGAATCCCATTCATAACGATATTTAACGTTCACACCGTTAACGCTACCAAATTCTTCAAAATGGCTTTGGGAATAACCTAATGTAACGGTTTGATCCTGTGCCTGAGAAATTTGAGTGAGACCTAAACTCAACAATATAATTGTTGATAAAATAGCCTTATTCATTAACTACCCTCCTGGTATGTTTATATTAAAAGCAGGCTGCCTTTATGCTATTGTGAAAAATATCGATTTACATTATTTAAAATAAAGTGTTGGTTTTTGTTTTTAATTGATTGATATATCTCTATTTTGTCGAAAGATTGACGTTGTTTTTAATGAGAGTTGTTCTATGGTTGCTAAATATATTTTTTGCATTAAATAAAATCGAATTTTATTTAAAATAAACTCATTTAATTCAGTCATTCTGGCTAACCACAGCAGTATTGATTATATGTTTCTTAATATTTCTTAATTAACTGAGTTTTAGAGGTAATTATTTTTTGATTATTAATTAATCTGCTACTTACTATAATTTCAACGGCTATAGCGGCGCATTATATGAAAAAAATTTATAAATAAATATAAAAATTCTTCACGATCAAGTAAGGGGTGGATTATTTCTATGGGGTTATCGTTTATATATTAAGAGGATAATAGCTGCATTGATTTACTGAGGTTTCAATTTGGTTTTTTATTATTTACGGTATAATTATCAGCAAGAGTGGGCATTTTCAATTCTTATACATTTCTTTCTGAATGTGCCAGGGATAATGGCACCAGAGAAATAACACAGTTCTGATGATTTTTTATTTAGCCCGAGGGGCTTTTTTAATGCGCTATTTTAGTTTGCTATTTTTGTTACTACTGTCCGCTTGTAAAAATGATGTATTACCCATGGTCACTTCTGAACCCGATCTTTCATTGGTTCCTGTTGAATCTGCCAGCCAGATTTATCCAGTGATTGCACCAATAAATCCACCTGATGGTTTACGTCCCTGCTGTGCATTTGGATATAACCTTGGGGTTAGTGTTATTGGCATTCCGTTACCGGTCTACCAAATTGGCAATATTGTTGAGGCCAATAAACTGGGCACCCATCATTATAGTGATAGCTTGTTGGATACGGCAGCCAACCTGCTGAATATTTCTGACGAACAAGTTGGTCATGTTTATACCGTTCGGGGCGGTTTTCTGGATATCGCTCATATTCGCGATACCGCAGACAATACCTTCTATCTGTTTAGTCAAATTTATCCGCGTTTGGGTCAGGCATGGCAACTTGAATTGGGTGATGAGTTAGCTAAACGCCAGTTTGTGTTTACCGCCTTTACACCACCTTCTACTCCGGAAGAGCGTTATACCTTAAGCGCCTATTTAGCTGCACAGCTCGCTTTTCAAATGGCAGCCTGGCATGAGATTGCTCAGTGGTATGGGTTATTGGATGTTCCCGGATTTTCCGAGGAGGTTTCAGGTTTTTCACCTGAAGATCTTTATTCTAATTTATTAGGCTCAAGGTTAGCTTTAACATCTATTTTGCAAGGGCATGCCGGTAGTCTGGAGCAATATCAACAATCGATGACTCAATTACTGCCAAAGGCGCTGGAGCAACTTGGCGCAGAACCTTCTGAAGGTACTAAGCGGCAGTTTATGTTGTTGGATGGAAAGTGGTGGGATAGCCAGCGTCGGGTGCCTGAAAAGTATTTGGTGCTCTATCGTAATTATGATACGAGCAGTAATCGTATTCCTTCCCATGATTCATTATTAACCGACAGGTTATTACGTCTGAGCTTGCCGGATGTATGGCAGGGTGTTGTGCTAAATCAGATTGGTGAGTTTCGTCTTCTGCCTGGTGATAATATGGAGCGGTTACCTGTACCGGATAATTATTGGACCGTGAAAGATTTTTCGGCTTTGGCAGAACAGGCTCAAATTATAGATGAAAGTGAACTACGTTCAGTCCGCACAATGCCTGAGAGCGTTTCTCATGATGCTATAGCGAAAAAGAATTAATAGCTCAGGTTTCTGACACATTATAAATACAAATAATAACGGATAGTGATGACTATCCGTTATCCAATATTGTTCATAGAGAAAAAACTAAACTTAATTATCAAAAATTATATTGGTAATGTTATATAAGAAGTAAATCTTCGAAATATTCATTTAAGGTATAATTAAGATGATTAATTATCGTTAATGATATTATTTCTTCATTAACTTCATATTTTTTCGATATGAATTCTGGCGAGTTTGAATAGGGTTTCTATTCATTTTCTCTGTGCGTACCAGATATAATTACAGCAATAAAATAATATTATTCTGATGATCTTTTGTAATTATTACAATTAATTTAATGTTGTTAATTTAATTGGTTTTTTTAAATTTCCTTATATATTTCAATGATTTTTTAGTGTTTTGTTGACTCTAGTTACGATTGAAATTATTGTAAATATTATTATAACAACATGTTTGTTATTTGATATTTAGTGGCAGGTATTAGATATTTAATATAACGTGGCATATGGTTAATACAACAGGTACGGAAACCTATGCATAAATTTAATTTTAATAAAAATATTTTACTTGGCTTACTATCCCTGGTTTTATTTTCACCAACTTCTTCTGCAGGATTAATTGCTCCTGATAATGATCTGCGTAACGATCTTGCCTGGTTATCCGATCGTGGTGTAATTAATATTAGTCTTTCAACCTGGCCACTTAGTCAGGAGGAAATAGAACGTACGGTTTCTCTGGCAAAGAGTAATAACCAGAGTGAAAAAAGAGTATTAGACCGAGTTCAACGACGCATTGGTGAAATAAAGTCTAATATCCGTCTACAGGCGTATACCTCAACCGATCGCCCTGGTTTACCGCAGAGTTTTGCCAATCGTTCTTCCAGTGCCCATGGCTTAGGTGTTGCTATTGGAGGAAGTGGCGAGTATTGGGATATTAATCTTCAGGGGATGGTAGAGGGCGATCAATTCATTAATGATTCTTCTCGTTGGAATATGGATGGCTCTTATGGTGCCGTGAAAGTCTTTAACCAGTGGCTGTCTTTTGGTGAGGTTTCTCAGTGGTGGGGGCCTGGTTACGATGGTAGCTTACTGCGTTCAGATTCTTCCCGTCCGGTTATTGGTTTTATGATGCAACGTGCTGAGCAATCACCTTTTGAGACACCGTGGCTGTCTTGGATAGGGCAGTGGCAGTATCAGCTAACGGCGGGTCAACTTGAGCAATATCGTGCAGTGCCAGATGCTAACTTGATTGGTGCCCGCTTTACTATGATGCCAAGCAGCTTTCTTGAGTTAGGAGCCTCACGGATGATGATGTGGGGAGGAGAAGGGCGCCCTGAATCATGGGATTCATTTTGGGATGCTGCAACGGGTGATGACAATACCGGGAATGCTAAGCATGATCCAGGTAACCAACTCGGTGGTTTTGATGCCCGACTTAAACTTCAACCGCTTTTCGGTATTCCAGTAAGTCTCTATGGACAGGTTATTGGTGAAGATGAGGCCAATTATTTGCCATCCAAAAATGCCTATTTATTTGGTATTGAAGGACATCATGCCTTACAAAACAATCAAATTAATTGGTACATTGAAGGGGCGGACTCTCGTTCTGAGTTTGATGATGAAGGTGTTTTCTATAATCATTTTGTATATACCGATGGATATTACCAACAAGGCTACCCGTTAGGGCATGCGATGGGCGGTGGTGGTAGTGCCATTTCTGGCAAAGTTGAGCTGGTATTAGAAGAAGGCCAACGTTGGAGCACAAGAGTAATGTATGCCCGCGTTAACCCTCAAAATCAGAAGATTAACCATGCATTTCCTCGCTCAGATACTCTGAAGGGTATTGAGTTAGGCTGGGGTTATAATTTCGATAGCAAAGTGAGATTGAATACTTATATTTGGTACACTGATAGCGACCATAATAGTCAAGATAACATTGGTGCTAAGTTGGGCGTTGAAATTCCGATTAATTTATAAGTTGCGCAAATGTCTATTGAGTAATGATGGATTAATAACAAAGCACCGTAAGGTGCTTTGTTATTTAAATTTGCTGAATCATCAGATTAATTAAAGATGTTTTTCTATTCAAAAGCATACTATTGCTGCCAATTTTTTTATGGCTTCATAACAGTATAAACCTGAGGAACCAGAACGTTTTGTTTGGTGCCATCAGCCTGAATAACTTCACGATCGATTAGCCATATAATGTCTGAAGTCAGATTATTCATCTGTTCTGATGTTAGTGGAGCTCCTGACGATAAGTTATATTTTTGAGCAAACTCTATTCCCGCATTCATCAGCGCAGCATATTGATCTTCATCATTGGTGTCATGATTTAAAAGACGTTGCCCTGTCAGATTGATTATTTGGTCGCGAATAAATTGTTGTTCGTGGTAACCCTCATTTAAACGTCGGTGAGTACTATTGTGCTCGGTCATTAGTCTGTTGCTCATAAAGTCTGAAGCTAACCAAGTCTTATAATCAGTAAACTTCGGATCGCTTTCTACCTGAGCACTATTACCCACCGCAGGAGTCATGGTATACAGATTGGAGTCAGGTAATGGAATATTTTGAACAGGTGAACTGGCAACAATATTTATTTCACCCGGACCATTTATCTCATTAAATTGCACATTGACTCGATCAATATTCATCGCGCCAAGATTGATATTTGGTCGATAGCTTTGCAGATGTGTATTCACTGAGGTTTGGTTGTTGCCTGATGCAGAATTACTTAGCATTTCAGTCAGATGGGAAGAGGTATTTTTAACTACAGTACCAGATGTATTTTGATGCTTCAGGTTCGCCTGAGCGCCGTCATTGTGCGGTGTCAAAGAATCGGTCTTATCAGCAGCATGAGCACCGGAAATTTTAATATCGATTATCTGATTGGCGTCAATATTCAGGATCTTGCCTGCTTCGATCTGACTTCTATTGTTCAGAACGGTATCTGCAGAAATGTTCAAATTACTACCGGCTAAAATTTTGGCCGGATCGCTTTCTGCCGTATCGGTATCGTTCAGAGGAGAATCAGTGACAGCCTTATCATTAATATTTTGTAGTTGCTTAACCGCCAGCTCCAGGTTTCCAAGAGCCTCGATAGTCGCACTGTGGTTGTTGATCTCGCTTGCATGACCCGAAGCATGACCATTTCCATCCAGCGTTCGGCCAATTGACATATTCCCACCGCTGAAAATCTGTGAATGGGTGTCGTTATTTAAAACATTAGTGCCAATGTTAATACTCTCACGACCGAGCAGTGTGGCTGCGCTACCGTTTTCAAAACGGTTATTTATGGTGTCAGATTTCAGTTGTAACCAGGTACCATGAATACGGCCCGAGCCATAGTTATTAATCTGTTGGGCTTGTAGCCGGGTAAGAACGCCGTCAATCAATCCACGATTGGTTAGGGTTCCGCTGATGTTGAATTGTGTGGTATTCGCTCTGATTTCACCCAAAGCATTATTATTGAATGAGGCGGCATTCAGGGTCAGTTGGTTGGCGTACATTCGGCCGCCCAAATTGCTCCAACTGCCGGTGGTTTCTGCATTGAGAGTATTGTCGACATACAGGTGAGCAGAATCGGTAATGATATCTCCATGCCGTGCCTGTAACATCATACTGTCAGCACTGACTTGAGCGCCGGACAGATTGATTCCATTAGCAGCTACATTGATTTCACCTGTAGCAACAATTTGCCCTTGCAGGTTAGCCGGTTGTTCAACTCTGATGGTGATATTGCCGTGGCCTGCCATATCGCCATTATCGTTAACGCCCGCAGCAAGTAGTGCTTCACTGGTATTATTAAAGTTAGCAGCTACTAACATAATATTATTTAACGCCACCAGTGCTGATGCGTTAATGATATTGTTGGTCGCTCTTAAATTAAGTTCGCCACCACTGTAAACTTTAGAACGATTATAGAAGTTTTGCCCTGAGCTCAGGTTAAGACCAGCAAAGGCGAAAATGTCCGCTTCGTTAACAATTGAACCGTCAGCATTCAGCAATAGCTGATCTTCACTGCGCATTAATTTGCTGTTGATAAAGTTACCACCAGTACGGTAATTACCAGTACCTTTGCTGTACAGCGTGCCTCTGTTATGCAGTGAATCAGCGGTGGTTAATGTCAGATTGCGATCGGAACCTATTGTGCCGGTGTTAGTGACCGGACCAGCGGCATTGATGGTGGCATTATTCTTAGTATAAATAGAGCCATCATTTAGCAAACTTCCTTTAGTTGTCAGGTTCAAGTCGCTGTTGGTACTGATAGTGCCGTTATTGTTGATGCCGCTATCTGCATCAATTTCAACAGCACCGTAGCTATGTAATGTGCCGCTATTCAACAGGCTACCCGGAGTAGTCAATGTTAATCGACTGTCAGACCCAATAGTGCCTTGATTGGTAATATTACCGCCAGCATTCAGTAAAACCAAACCCGTCCCGTAAATCATCCCCTGATTAAACAAGGTCCCGTAGGTCGTCAGACTGAGGTTGCGGTTAGTACTGATAGTACCGTAGTTGGAAATTGACTGGTCAGCGTTAATCCACAGATCGCCTTTACTGTATAGAGTACCGCTGTTAATAAATGCGTTTCGGCTGGTGAGTGTTGCGCTGTCAGATGCATTAATGTTGCCCTGATTAGTCAGACTAGCACCACTCTCAATACTCAGAAAACCGTTACTGATAATTTGAGAGCCTGTTGCATTGTTGAGATATCCCTGGGTGCTAACAGTGGTACGACCGTTACTCTTTAATGTGCCTTTATTATCAATAGTTTTGGCAGAAACAGTCAGATCCTGACCGGTAACGATGGTTCCGCTGTTATTGATGTTCGCGTTACTTTTGAGAGTAGTGTTTTTACTGACAGAAATGGTGCCCTGATTAGTCAGATTATCCTGAGTACTAATGGTGGCATTTCCAGCAGCGTTAATTTTACCTGTATTGCTATTCTCTATTTTGCCTTGTGCGGTGAGAGTAACATCCTGATTACTGTGCAGCGTTCCCTGATTACTTATACCTTGCTGAGTAGAGATTTGCAGGTTTTGTGCACTGCTGATAGTACCTTTGTTCTCAATACGACCATCGGCCGTAATCACTACTGAACCCGCCTGACTACCAATATTGCCAGCGTTACGAACACCAACGCCGTTTTCTGTACCTACCATGCGAATACTGTTAGCGTACATGCCGCCCAGTGCGGATACATCGACTGAGAATTGCGGGCTATTGGCATCACGCCCACCCTGTTTTTCTACGCGTTTAGTATCGGCACTGACTTTGTTTTTACCGGTGACCACATTTAATTCATTGGCCCAGACGCCGGCGTTAACTTCAACTGATTGGGCAACAATATCAGTATAACTTTGTTTACTGCCGTCCAGCCCTTTGCCCTGAATGGTGATTTTTCCCTGACGGACATCATAGCCTTCAAGATTGCCATTATTCATCACCGGAGTACCGGTGGTTAACGTTGTCCGATTGGAGTTGATAAACCCACAGCCGTCACAGGTAATGCCTGACGGGTTGGCAATAACTACCTGTGCTTTTTGCCCGGCGACTTCCACATAACCGTTCAGGCGGCTTGGGTCGCGTGAGTTGACCTCATTCAGAATGACCTTAGCGCTGCCCTGAGCCATATTAGGGTTACCATCAATATAGCCACCCAATTGTGTTTGTACTGATGAGCCTGAGTTATTAAGAATGACACCGCGATTATCTACGTCGAACTGGCTGTATGTGTTGCGTGAAACTCCGCCTGAGCTGGGGGCCTGAATATTAACTTGTGGGGTTCCATTACCGCTACCAAGAACTGTTGGTTGTTGATTGCCCGGTGCGTTCGCATCAGCCACAATATTGGCTTGAGCAGGCAGACTGATACTGATTAAACCTAACGCAATACTGGTCATTAATACTAACGGGGACAGGCCTGCAATGAGCTGACCAAATGTTTGTCCACCACCGGATGATGAGCCTTCTGCTGAGTGAGTACCTGCTATTTCAGGAACTACCATCAGCATGCCTCGCACCCGGTTGAAAATCACGCGATACAATTTCTTGTTCATAAATAAATTCCTTTTATTTCAAAGGCATCATAATTATTATTTGTTGTCTTTCTATTAGATAATTTCAGCATCCATGCAGTCTCAATATTGCCAGTTAAGATTGAACCCCAACGTCACCGGGTCGGTGCGGAAGCCATCCGGCTTCGAGGTGGGTATTCCGGCAAAAACATCATAACTGGTGCGTAAGGCATAGCCTCTAAGCCCCAGAACGGCACCTGCGAGGTGTTTTCCCAGCAGGTAATTACTTCCCCGGCCACCGACTTCGCCGTAATCCATACCAATATACAGCTCTTGTGCTGGCAGCGGTGTACGCCAGGTTAATTCATTACGGGTAAACCAACCGCGGTCAGCCGACAGGCTCAGTTCACCATCAAAACCACGTACCGTATAGCGACCACCGATAGAAAAACGTTCCTGAGAGGTCAGTGCGGTACTTGAAGGAAGCTGGCGTTGATATTGTGAGCGAAAACTGAATTGTTGTTCAAGCAGGTTAAAAGGCCAATCCAGATTTGCAGACAGTTGGGTGATCTTACTCAACGCAGTAGCTTGTCCAACATATTCTTCTGGTGCCGGTTGTGCTCCAAACCAGCGGGTACCTTGCTGGTAGGTGATGCCGGCGTCCAGCGTTATAGCATCAATATAGTGGCGATGTATTAATCCTACTCGCCATGCAGCGGTATTTCGACGCTGAACTTCTATCTCAGTATCGTTAATGTAGTTACGGCTTTCTCTTAGTAATACATCATATGTTAATGTCGTTTTTTGTGATGCATCACGATGTAGTAAACGACTTAAGCCAAAGGTCAGGTTTTTACTTTCACCGCTGTAGTTGTAGTCTTCTATCAGACCTGCGACTTTTTGGTTGTAGCTGTAGGCGCTGGTGGTAGCATTCAGGCTCCAGTAGCCATAAGGTACGGAATAGTGAGCGGCATAGTTGTGGCTTCCCCGATCGTTTTTCCATTGTAAATCGTGGCCACCGGAAATATAGAAGGTATCGTTAAGCGATAAAGGGTTATCCACATACAGGGTTAGTCCTCCCTGATAGCGGCCAGTGCTTACAGTACCTGAGTCATCCAGTGAAGCTCCTAATCGCCAGTGGCGGTTCTGCTTCCAGGTGATAGCCAGCTCGGTTTCCCCTGGCTCTTGCCCCGGCATCATGTTGATATCTGCCTGAGCCGTCGGAACACGACGTAAGTTTTCTAATCCTTGCTCAATATCTCTCAGATTGAGTAGATCACCTTCGGATACGGGAAGGGTATTAAAAGTTTGAATATACCTATCACTATCCGCAGATAGCATTATATGACTGATTTTCCCTTCCAGTATCTTTAACTCTAGTTTGCCACTGGTTAAATCCTGAGGTGGAGCCAGTACTCGGGTAGTGATGTAGCCCTTGTCTATTAAACGGTTTTGCAGGGCGCTCATCAGCAAATTAAGCCCCTCTCCGCCTAAGCACTGACCATTGGCCTGATTAGCGATAGACTGGAGTGATAACCAGTTAGTCAGATATTGGCTGCCGCTTAATTCCACCTGATTGATGGGAAAGCAGGTCTCTTCTGCGGGGAATTGATCAATGGTTGAACTGCCTGCGGGCAACTCGGTTCGTACATCCGGGCGGTCGGGAGAAAGTTGCTGTTCTAGTGCTTTTTGGCGTTCTTGTTGATTAATAACTTGCTGATTGTTGATTTGGTTAAGTTCAGGGGCGGCCTCACTAATCAAAGGGATCAGTGTTATTAGTAATGGAAATGATTTTATATAGTTATATTTTTGAGAAAATAATAATTCCATCTATTCCAAAAGCGAACGCGTTCCATGTCAATTAGTAGGGGGCTGAGCGTAAGTTATATAAGAGGCATTACGCTGTCTACTACTATTTAAGCACCATTAGATAAATAGAGTAATAGTTGAAAGCTCATTAAATCAGAGAAGCTGTTTCTCGAAAACGAGTAAGGTTTTTCTTACTCGTTGTTTATATTACCGCTATTGATAGATAAGAGGTATCACATTTACAAAATATGAGGGTGATATTAACCCCTCACATTTGACAATATCATCAGATGAATGTGTGGTAAAAAGCACCGATTACCAGTGTAATACCAGACTTCACGTTGCTTTTAACGGAAAAGCAGTGAATTAGAAGGTTATTCACCTGGGCAGCGCTGACAGCGCTCTATTTCATCATTACCTAATCTTAATTTAGCATTTAGATCGCGCAATGCCGTTCTTAATCCTTCTTCAATAACTGGATGGTAAAATGGCATATCCAGCATTTGGCCGATGGTCATTTGTTGCTGATGAGCCCAGGCCAGCAGGTGAGCGATGTGCTCAACATTTGGTCCCATCATTTCAGCGCCAAGAAAACGACCGGTTCCTTGCTCACCGTAAACGTGCAGTAATCCTTTGTTACGCAACATTACTCGAGAGCGTCCTTGATTTTCAAAGGAAACCTCACCAATTTCAAAGCAGCCACAGGCACTGAATTTCTGATTTAATTCACGATAAGTAGAACCAACCATGGCAATTTGCGGATCAGAGAATACAACGGAAATAGCACTACGGCGCAGGCCTGGATTAACTTCCGGATATGATCCGGCATTTTCACCGGCAATACGAGCCTGGTCGCTGGCTTCGTGCAAGAGTGGTAGTTGATTGCTGGCATCACCGGCAACAAATATATGTGAAACGCTGGTTTGCATAGTCAGTCGATCGGCAGTGGGTACACCGCGAGCATCAAGTTCCAGTGAGGTATTTTCCAGACCAATTTTGTCGACATTAGGACGACGGCCAGTGGCGGCTAATACGTACTCAACAGTGATTTCCTGAGTTTGCCCTTGGTCATCCTGATAGCGAATGAATACGCCATTATCCCGACGCTCCATCAGTTCTACTTTGGCATCAGGATAAAGCGGGAACTCTTTACTTAGCGTATCTGCGGCATATTGACGAATTGCCCCATCGGTTAATGGACCGACAGCTCCGCCTACGCCAAACATGGTAACTTTCACGCCCAGACGGTGTAATGCCTGACCTAACTCTAAACCAATAACGCCGGGCCCAAATATGGCGACGGAGGCGGGTAAATCATCCCAGTTAAATACATCATCGTTAATGATCAGGCGATCGCCAAGGCTGTCCCAATGTGCAGGCCAGCTTGGACGGGAGCCTGTGGCAATGACAATACGTTTAGCCTGAATTTGAGTGTGGTCGTCTACTTGTAAGGTATTGTCATCAATGAAATGGGCATAGCCATCGATCTTATCTTGTTGAGGGATTTCACCGACCCCTTCCAATACAAAACCAACAAAACGGTCGCGTTCGCGCTTTACGCGATCCATGACTTCTCGCCCGTCGATACGGGTCTCACCTTGTGGATGAACGCCAAATCCTGGCGCGACTTCAATATGATGTACCGCTTCGGCGGCCGCTATAAGGAGTTTTGATGGCATGCAACCGACTCTGGCGCAGGTTGTACCATAAGGTCCGCCTTCAATCATGACGACGTTGGGGGTAAATCGTTTTGCTGCCCGGTAAGCGCCTAGTCCTGAGGTTCCTCCACCAATAACGGCAACATCGACCTGTAATCTTTTCATCCTTAAGACTCCTGAAATGCAAAAAAAAGGCGGACATGAGTCCGCCAAAACTTACCATTGGCTAACTTTAAATACGGTGGTCTAAATTAGTTTTAAACGGTCTCTGCTTGTTTATGAACGGAGAAATACTTTTCTAAATCATCGCTACCGCCGATGTGACGTCCACCAATGAAAACTTGTGGAACGGTAGAACGGCCAGTAATGGCGCGTAGGCTAACGGTTGTTGCATCTGTGCCTAAAATGATCTCTTCGTACTGAAGGCCGCGTTCTTGTAGCATCTGCTTAGCTTTAGCGCAGAATGGACAACCTGGTTTGGTTAATACAGAAATAGATTCTTGTAGTTTGCAATCTGGTGCCAGGTATTTCTGCATAGTATCGGCGTCTGATACTTCAAACGGGTCGCCCGGTTTGTTTGGTTCAACAAACATTTTTTCAATCACGCCGTTGCGAACCAGCATTGAATAGCGCCATGAACGTGGGCCAAATCCTAAGTCTGCCTTCTCAACCAGCATATTCATGCCTTTGGTGAACTCACCATTACCATCAGGATGCCGGCATGTTGCTCAGATTGCCATGCGTTCATAACAAAGGTATCGTTAACTGAAACGCACAGTACGCTATCAACACCGTATTGCTTGAATACTGGAGTCAGTTCGTTATAGCGTGGCAGGTGACTGGAAGAGCATGTTGGGGTAAATGCGCCAGGCAGAGAGAAAACAACAACGGTCTTATTGGCAAACAGTTCGTCAGTAGTGATATCAATCCATTTATCTCCCTGACGGGTATGGAATACGGTTGCAGGGACTTTTTTTCCTTCCTGAGTAGTGAACATGCTTTAACCTCATATTTATTGATTGGATCTGGCGTTAATTTTTATCGCCGCGCGTCATGTTTTTGTTAATGAAGATTATCCATATCGAGGATTAATAGGTATAATCGTTAGTCGCTATCCTATCTATTGTCACCATCTATCTAAACGCAAGGGATTAAGCTATGAATATTCGCGATCTGGAATACCTGGTTGCACTCTCTGAGCATTGCCATTTCAGGCGTGCAGCAGATTCTTGCCATGTGAGCCAGCCAACGCTGAGTGGGCAAATTCGCAAACTGGAAGATGAGCTGGGTGTCATGTTGCTGGAAAGAACCAGCCGTAAAGTGCTGTTCACTCAGGCAGGGATGTTGCTGGTCGATCAGGCCAGAAAAGTGTTACGGGAAGTTAAAGTATTAAAAGAGATGGCTAGCCAACAGGGCGAGACAATGTCCGGGCCATTGCACATTGGTTTAATTCCAACCGTTGCGCCTTATTTGCTGCCACATATTATCCCTATGTTGCATAAAGAGTTTCCTAAGCTGGAAATGTATCTGCACGAAGCTCAGACTAAAGATCTGTTGGCTCAGTTAGACAGCGGCAAGCTGGATTGCGCCATTCTGGCACTGGTCAAAGAGACAGAATCTTTTATTGAAATTCCGCTATATGATGAACCTATGCGTTTGGCCATTTACGCCGATCACCCATGGGCAGGACGCGACAAAATTGTGATGTCCGAATTGGCCGGTGAAAAGCTATTAATGCTGGAAGATGGTCATTGTCTGCGAGAGCAAGCCCTGGGTTTCTGCTTCCAGGCGGGTGCGGATGAAGATTCACATTTTCGCGCAACCAGTCTGGAAACGCTGCGCAACATGGTTGCTGCTGCCAGCGGTATTACTCTGTTGCCATTGCTGGCAACGCCTGCAGAGAAAGAGCGTGATGGTATCTGCTATTTACCGTGCTATAAGCCAGAGCCAAAAAGAACTATCGGTTTAGTCTATCGTCCGGGTTCTCCTCTGCGGGCTCGTTATGAGCAATTGGCCGAGACGATTGCCGGACATATGCCGGGCGTGATTGAATCAGAGCAGAAGAAGATCGCTGCAATTGGATGATGACTCTGTCGGTTGGAGTAAAAGTGATATTTCTTTTGCTTTTTCAACGGTCAGGTTTTAACACAATTTACGGTTAATGGTTTTGAGGCCAACCGTTGATATTTGAAGCCGCAAAATGATAAGTAAGGATTCAGGCGTGATGGGCGTCAGAGCACAACAGAAAGAGCGTACTCGCCGTACATTAATTCAGGCGGCTTTCAGTCAACTAAGTGCGGAAAGAAGTTTCGCCAGCTTAAGCCTGAGGGAAGTCGCTCGCGAAGCCGGTATTGCGCCAACCTCTTTCTATCGTCACTTTCGTGATGTGGATGAATTGGGATTAACCATGGTTGATGAAAGCGGACTGATGCTGCGTCAACTTATGCGCCAGGCTCGCCAGCGTATTGCCAAAGGTGGCAGCGTGATCCGTACATCGGTGGCAACCTTTATGGAGTTCATTAGCGATAATCCCAATGCGTTTCGTCTGTTGTTGCGTGAACGTTCCGGCACTTCGGCAGCGTTTCGCGCCGCGGTGGTCAGAGAAATCCAACACTTTATTGCTGAACTGGCGGATTATCTGGAGCTGGCAAACCAGATGCCACGCAGCTATTCAGAGGCTCAGGCTGAAGCAATGGTAACTATTGTGTTTAGTGCTGGTGCAGAAGCGTTAGATATTGATATAGCCCAACGTAAACTATTAGAAGAAAAGTTAGTCTTACAGTTGAGAATGATTTCAAAAGGTGTGTACTACCTGTATCGCCGTGAACAAGAAAAAGGTGTATTGCCTCACGAATAGAGGCATGACGAATCAAAGGAGAAAGAGCAATGACAGAAAAAGTGAGTAAAGAATACGCGACACTACTGCTGGCATTTATTGCCGGTATATCACTTAACGGATCGTTTAACGCGCTGTTTGATTCAGTAATTGCCTTTTCGATTTTTCCGTTAATTGCTTTGGGGTTCTCTATTTATTGCTTGCATCAGCGCTATGTGACTCAACCTATGCCGGAAGGAACACCAATGCTGGCCTTCTCTTGTTTCCTGTTAGGACTATTTTTGTACAGTGCGATTATTCGGGCTGAATATGCTGGAATGGGGTCTAACTTCTTGCTGACTATTATTTGTGTCGCTCTGGTATTCTGGATTGGCTATAAACTAAAAATCACGACTCGTCATAAAGTAGTAAAACAAATGGACTAATGTTGTTCATCTAAAAAAATAACAATTATAATTTGATGTATAAACTGGCCCCAATAGATATTGGGGCTTTTTTGTTGTGCCTGATTCAGATGCTCTTTTCTAACAGAACGCCGCATTCCATATGGTGGGTATAGGGGAACTGGTCGAACAGTGCCAGTCGGGAAACCTTATGTGTTTGGCTAAGCGTTAGCAGATTCTCACACAGGGTTTCCGGGTTACAGGAGATATAAAGGATTCTCGGATAAGCCTGCACCATTTTCACCGTTTGTTGATCTAATCCGCTGCGAGGGGGATCGACAAAAATGGTTTCGCATTGATAACTGGTTAAATCAATGTCTTTCAGTCGATTAAACTCTCTGACGCCCAGCATGGCTTGAGTAAACTCTTCTGCTGCCATACGAATAATCTGCACATTATCGATTTGGTTGGCGGCAATATTGAACTGGGCGGCAGCCACCGATGGCTTAGCGATTTCAGTCGCCAGAACTCGATTAAAATTGCGAGCCAGTGCTAAAGAAAAATTGCCGTTACCACAATATAATTCTAATAAGTCGCCTTTTGAGTCCCGGGTGACATCGATTGCCCATTCCAGCATATGAATATTCACTGCCGCATTAGGTTGAGTGAAACTGTTTTCCGTTTGGCGATAGATCATTTCCTGTCCGCCTACGGTTAAACGCTCATCAACATAATCGCGATCCAGGCAGATTTTTTGTTTCGATGCCCGGCCTATAAGCTGCAGATTAAACCCGCGAGAACGTAAATCATCCCTTAATCGCTCTGCGTGCTGTAACCACATATCGTCAAGTTGGCGATGGTAAAGCAGAGAAACCACAATTTCGCCGCTGAGGGTGGAAAGATAATCAATCTGGAATAGCTTATGGCGCAGTGAAGCATGGGGTTTTACACCGGCTAACAGTTCTGGCATCAGCCGGTTAATTAGTTCACTGGCGGCAGGGAATACATCAACCCGAATACGCTGTTTGGTCGCCTGATCAAACATGATGTGGTACAGGTCATCCCCTTCGTGCCAGATTCTGAATTCTGCCCGCATACGATAATGGTTAAGTGGTGAGCGAAATACTTCCGGCTCAGGTGCAGAATATGGAGCCATCATTGAGATCAATCGATGTTTTTTATCCGCCAGTTGGGCATCGTATTGGTCGGTTGGCAGCATCTCTGGGGTCATAAGTTTTCTCAGCTTTCAGTGTCACGAATTCATTTATTAAGGCGGAATTGTAGGGAATGATGACGTGATGTCCAGCTTTGATAAATGATTAAAAAACAATAGCAGTCTAGACATCCATACAGGATTGCTTGTAGCATGTACGTGTTCCGGCCTCCCATCAGAGTTAAAAGGGAATCTGGTGTAAATCCAGAGCTGACGCGCAGCGGTAAACAGGAAATAGCAACCGCTCTCTCCACAACATAAGCTGGAGTAGAGCAGACACTGTCGTTACAGATGGGAAGTCGTTGTTAAGTTAATCTCCTTGAGCCCGAAGACCTGCCGGTATTCTGTCGCATTGATTGCAGCCGTCGCGTATACGCGCTGTTTTTTTGCGGCATCCTGCAACTTGAGTTGGATGCTTTACGTTATGTCTATAAAAAAGAAAGTATTAGTCGTAGCACTTTCCGCTACGGCCTTTTCCGTATGGGCTCAGGAAGAGAGCGAAAAGATGGTGGTCACAGCTAATCGGTTTCCTCAACCGGTTTCTACTGTGCTGGCACCAATAGATGTGGTCGATCGCGACCAGATTGATCTTTGGCAAGCAAAAAGTTTAACCGATGTTTTGCGTCGTTTACCGGGTGTTGATATCTCCCAAAGCGGCGGTCGCGGCCAGCTATCTACGCTTTATGTACGGGGAACTGAATCACGTCACGTGCTGGTGCTGGTAGACGGTATCCGTGTACCGGTCTCTGGCATTATGGGAACCGCTGATTTCAACCAAATTCCTATTTCTCTGATACAACGTGTCGAATATATTCGTGGCCCGCGTTCTGCAGTTTATGGCTCAGAGGCCATTGGTGGCGTTATTAACATTATTACTAACGCTGAAAAAGATGGAGCAAAGCTGGAAGCGGGTTTGGGTTCAAATCACTACCAACTTTATGATGCCAGCATCCGCCAAACCGTTGGTGATAAAACCACGCTGACGGCTGCAGGTGCTTTTGAAGACAGTCGCGGTTTCAATATACAGCCAAAATCTTCTTATCCACCAGACAGCGACAAAGATGGATTTCGCAGCAAGTCGATTTGGGCGGGTATTGAACATCAATTCTCATCACAGTTCTCCGGCTTCTTACGGGGTTATGGCTATGGCAATAATTCAGAGTATGACGGCAGCTATGGTAATGAACGCCAATTGTATAGCCGTAACTACGATATGGGGTTGCGTTTCCTTGAAGGAAATTACTCTTCCCAACTGATAGCCAGCTACCAAACGTATAAAGATTACAACTACGATAGCCATAAAGGTTTATATAACGATGGCACCTCGCTGGATGATGTAACTCAACGCAATATTCAGTGGGGAAATAGCTATAAGTTAGATCGTGGCGTAGTAAGTGCTGGTGTTGACTGGCGTCAGGAGAAATTAGAATCTTCCGATAACTATGCATCCGATCGCTATAAGCGAGATAACACCGGTTTCTACCTGACGGGGCAAAAGTCTCTGGGTGATTTTACACTGGAAGGCGCATTCAGAACCGATAAGAACCAGCAATTTGGTTGGCATGAAACCTGGCAGACAGCGGCGGCATGGGAATTTATTCCTGATTATCGCTTCACTATTTCCTATGGTACGGGATTCCTGGCACCTACGTTAGGTCAACTTTATGGTTCAGAGCGTTTTTATATTTCTTCTAACGACGATCTAAAACCAGAAGAGTCTCGCCAATGGGAAGCCGGATTAGAAGGGGATACCGGGCCATTAAACTGGCGTCTGGCAGCATATCGCAACAAAATAACCAATCTGATTGGCTATGAGTCCGATCCAGTTACCTGGGAAGGGCGCTACTACAATATCGAATCTGCTACCATTAAAGGAATTGAGTGGACGGGAACCTTTGATACTGGTCCATTTGAACATCGAATTACACTGGAATATCTGGATCCGCGTCGGGATAAAGACAACGAAGTTTTAGCTCGTCGTTCCAAGCATAAGGCAAAATATCAGATTGATTGGAATATGCTTGGTTTAGATATGGATGTATCATACCAATATTATGGCAAACGCTATGACAACAACACTTCTGAGTATGCGAATGAGCAGAAACGCTTATCCAGCTACAGTACGGTTGATCTGTCAGCGGCTTACCCTGTGACGGAACAGCTAACCGTTCGCGGCAGAGTAGCTAACTTGTTTGATAAAGAGTATGAAACAGCCAGCAATTACGAAACAGCAGGGCGGGAATACTACCTCACTGCAACCTATACTTTCTAACGGTACTATAAGGAGAGACCGTAATGCCAACAGCACTGGTTTTTGATTCAGGTGTAGGCGGGCTCTCCGTATTTCAGGAAATCCGGCAGTTGATGCCGGATTTATCCATCATCTATGCTTTTGACAATGCGGCTTTCCCCTATGGTGAAAAGCCTGAGCAGCTGATTGCTGAACGAGTTGTTAAAATGGTAGCGGCGCTTTGTCAACGTCATCATATTGATATTATTGTCATTGCTTGCAATACCGCCAGCGTGGTCTCTCTCCCTGCATTACGTGAACACTTTAATATTCCCGTTGTTGGCGTGGTTCCTGCGGTAAAACCTGCAGCGCGTTTGACACGCAATGGTCTCGTAGGATTACTGGCGACCAAGGTAACGGTTAACCGACCTTATACTCATGAGTTAATTGCTAACTTTGCTCAGGATTGTCAGATAGAGCTGATGGGATCCAGCCGAATGGTGGAACTGGCAGAAGAGAAGCTGCATGGAAAACCGGTAAGCGCTGATGAGCTAAGAACTATTTTATCTCCGTGGATTAATGGTGATAAAAAGCCCGACACCATTGTATTAGGCTGCACGCACTTCCCTTTATTAAAAGAGGAATTGAGCGCGGTGTTACCGAAAGGCACTTTGTTGGTTGATTCCGGAGCAGCGATTGCTCGTCGGGTATCATCGTTGTTGGCAGATGTTGACTGGCAGCAAGCAGAGAAGCCCGTTAATCTGGCTTATTGTTCGAAAGTTGATGATGAATCCAGGAAGTTAATTCCGGTTTTGCAACACTTTGGTTTTAAATCACTCGATGAGCAGTCAATCTGAAGGCTTTTTGGCTAAACAATCAGCAGTCAGAATGATTTTATCAATTAGCACTTGCCAGATGATTCTGAGTCCCTATAATGCGCCTCCACTGACACGGCAACAGCCGCTTCAGTTCAGACGTTATCGTGCATAAATCTGTGATTTAACACTTGACTCTGACGCGGGAAAGCGTAGTATACGCAGCCCGTGTTGCGGGAAGTTTTTCGCCGCAACATCGCTCTTTAACAATTTATCAGACAATCTGTGTGGGCACTCACAAGACGGTATCTCACGTCATTGCACTTCGGTGTAACGACACAAAAAAATACCAAGTCTTAAAGAGTGACCAGACAGTAATTCATTTGAATTATTGAAAGTAATCTTTGAGCATCAAGCTGTTAATTGAAGAGTTTGATCATGGCTCAGATTGAACGCTGGCGGCAGGCCTAACACATGCAAGTCGAACGGTAGCACAGGGGAGCTTGCTCCCCGGGTGACGAGTGGCGGACGGGTGAGTAATGCCTGGGAAACTGCCCGATGGAGGGGGATAACTACTGGAAACGGTAGCTAATACCGCATAATGTCTTCGGACCAAAGTGGGGGACCTTCGGGCCTCACACCATCGGATGTGCCCAGGTGGGATTAGCTTGTAGGTGAGGTAATGGCTCACCTAGGCGACGATCCCTAGCTGGTCTGAGAGGATGACCAGCCACACTGGGACTGAGACACGGCCCAGACTCCTACGGGAGGCAGCAGTGGGGAATATTGCACAATGGGGGAAACCCTGATGCAGCCATGCCGCGTGTGTGAAGAAGGCCTTAGGGTTGTAAAGCACTTTCAGTGGGGAGGAAGGATGTGAAGTTAATAGCTTCATGTATTGACGTTACCCACAGAAGAAGCACCGGCTAACTCCGTGCCAGCAGCCGCGGTAATACGGAGGGTGCAAGCGTTAATCGGAATTACTGGGCGTAAAGCGCACGCAGGCGGTCTGCCAAGTCGGATGTGAAATCCCCGGGCTTAACCTGGGAACTGCATCCGAAACTGGCAGGCTAGAGTCTTGTAGAGGGGGGTAGAATTCCATGTGTAGCGGTGAAATGCGTAGAGATGTGGAGGAATACCGGTGGCGAAGGCGGCCCCCTGGACAAAGACTGACGCTCAGGTGCGAAAGCGTGGGGAGCAAACAGGATTAGATACCCTGGTAGTCCACGCTGTAAACGATGTCGACTTGGAGGTTGTTCCCTTGAGGAGTGGCTTCCGGAGCTAACGCGTTAAGTCGACCGCCTGGGGAGTACGGCCGCAAGGTTAAAACTCAAATGAATTGACGGGGGCCCGCACAAGCGGTGGAGCATGTGGTTTAATTCGATGCAACGCGAAGAACCTTACCTACTCTTGACATCCAGAGAAGTTTGCAGAGATGCGAATGTGCCTTCGGGAACTCTGAGACAGGTGCTGCATGGCTGTCGTCAGCTCGTGTTGTGAAATGTTGGGTTAAGTCCCGCAACGAGCGCAACCCCTATCCTTTGTTGCCAGCGCGTAATGGTGGGAACTCAAAGGAGACTGCCGGTGATAAACCGGAGGAAGGTGGGGATGACGTCAAGTCATCATGGCCCTTACGAGTAGGGCTACACACGTGCTACAATGGCGTATACAAAGAGAAGCTACCTCGCGAGAGCATGCGGACCTCATAAAGTACGTCGTAGTCCGGATTGGAGTCTGCAACTCGACTCCATGAAGTCGGAATCGCTAGTAATCGTAGATCAGAATGCTACGGTGAATACGTTCCCGGGCCTTGTACACACCGCCCGTCACACCATGGGAGTGGGTTGCAAAAGAAGTAGGTAGCTTAACCTTCGGGAGGGCGCTTACCACTTTGTGATTCATGACTGGGGTGAAGTCGTAACAAGGTAACCGTAGGGGAACCTGCGGTTGGATCACCTCCTTACCTGAAAGATACTGATTGAGTGCAGTGTCCACACAGATTGTCTGATGAAGAATAACGAGCAGAAATACCTTTATAGGCTTGTAGCTCAGGTGGTTAGAGCGCACCCCTGATAAGGGTGAGGTCGGTGGTTCAAGTCCACTCAGGCCTACCAATTTCTTCCCATGCTGCGTTGTCGTCACACTCGTTTGCCGATGCAAACGTCGTATGACTCCGCCTTGCCTGGAAATAAATTGGCTGACTCATCAACTGATGAGTTATTAAGGTATCTGTACGTGACTATATGGGGCTATAGCTCAGCTGGGAGAGCGCCTGCCTTGCACGCAGGAGGTCAGCGGTTCGATCCCGCTTAGCTCCACCATTTAGTCCTGTAAATCAATACTTCAGAGTATATTGGCAACAGTATGCTGTGAAGTATTATGCTCTTTAACAATCCGGAACAAGCTGAAATTTGAATCCTCAGCCAATAGTGAGTAATACACTGACACTAATTGGACTGAGCGAGTCTCTCAATTGTTTACGACTTTAGAATGTTGTCTTTCGAGACACCTTCGGGTTGTGAGGTTAAGTGACTAAGCGTACACGGTGGATGCCTAGGCAGTCAGAGGCGATGAAGGGCGTGCTAATCTGCGATAAGCGTCGGTAAGGTGATATGAACCGTAATAACCGGCGATACCCGAATGGGGAAACCCAGTGCAATTCGTTGCACTATCATACGATGAATACATAGTCGTATGAGGCGAACCGGGGGAACTGAAACATCTAAGTACCCCGAGGAAAAGAAATCAACCGAGATTCCCCCAGTAGCGGCGAGCGAACGGGGAGGAGCCCAGAACCTGAATCAGTTTGTGTGTTAGTGGAAGCGTCTGGAAAGTCGCACGGTACAGGGTGATAGTCCCGTACACCAAAATGCACAGATTGTGAGTTCGATGAGTAAGGCGGGACACGTGACATCCTGTCTGAATATGGGGGGACCATCCTCCAAGGCTAAATACTCCTGACTGACCGATAGTGAACCAGTACCGTGAGGGAAAGGCGAAAAGAACCCCGGCGAGGGGAGTGAAACAGAACCTGAAACCGTGTACGTACAAGCAGTGGGAGCACTCTTTATGGGTGTGACTGCGTACCTTTTGTATAATGGGTCAGCGACTTATATTTTGTAGCAAGGTTAACCGAATAGGGGAGCCGTAGGGAAACCGAGTCTTAACTGGGCGTATAGTTGCAAGGTATAGACCCGAAACCCGGTGATCTAGCCATGGGCAGGTTGAAGGTTGGGTAACACTAACTGGAGGACCGAACCGACTAATGTTGAAAAATTAGCGGATGACCTGTGGCTGGGGGTGAAAGGCCAATCAAACCGGGAGATAGCTGGTTCTCCCCGAAAGCTATTTAGGTAGCGCCTCGTGAACTCATCTTCGGGGGTAGAGCACTGTTTCGACTAGGGGGCCATCCCGGCTTACCAACTCGATGCAAACTCCGAATACCGAAGAATGTTATCACGGGAGACACACGGCGGGTGCTAACGTCCGTCGTGAAGAGGGAAACAACCCAGACCGCCAGCTAAGGTCCCAAAGTCATGGTTAAGTGGGAAACGATGTGGGAAGGCACAGACAGCCAGGATGTTGGCTTAGAAGCAGCCATCATTTAAAGAAAGCGTAATAGCTCACTGGTCGAGTCGGCCTGCGCGGAAGATGTAACGGGGCTAAACCATGCACCGAAGCTGCGGCAGCGATACGAAAGTATTGTTGGGTAGGGGAGCGTTCTGTAAGCCTGCGAAGGTGGACTGTGAGGTCTGCTGGAGGTATCAGAAGTGCGAATGCTGACATAAGTAACGATAAGCGGGTGAAAAGCCCGCTCGCCGGAAGACCAAGGGTTCCTGTCCAACGTTAATCGGGGCAGGGTGAGTCGACCCCTAAGGCGAGGCCGAAAGGCGTAGTCGATGGGAAACAGGTTAATATTCCTGTACTTGGTGTTACTGCGAAGGGGGGACGAAGAAGGCTAGGCTATCCGGGCGACGGTTGTCCCGGTTTAAGCGTGTAGGTGGGTTGACCAGGTAAATCCGGTTGGCTGTTAACACTGAGGCGTGATGACGAGCCACTACGGTGGTGAAGTAGTTGATGCCCTGCTTCCAGGAAAAGCCTCTAAGCTCCAGGTAACATTAAATCGTACCCCAAACCGACACAGGTGGTCAGGTAGAGAATACTCAGGCGCTTGAGAGAACTCGGGTGAAGGAACTAGGCAAAATGGTGCCGTAACTTCGGGAGAAGGCACGCTGGCATTAGGTGAAGTCCCCTGCGGATGGAGCTGAAGCCAGTCGAAGATACCAGCTGGCTGCAACTGTTTATTAAAAACACAGCACTGTGCAAACACGAAAGTGGACGTATACGGTGTGACGCCTGCCCGGTGCTGGAAGGTTAATTGATGGGGTTAGCGTAAGCGAAGCTCTTGATCGAAGCCCCAGTAAACGGCGGCCGTAACTATAACGGTCCTAAGGTAGCGAAATTCCTTGTCGGGTAAGTTCCGACCTGCACGAATGGCGTAATGATGGCCAGGCTGTCTCCACCCGAGACTCAGTGAAATTGAACTCGCAGTGAAGATGCTGTGTACCCGCGGCAAGACGGAAAGACCCCGTGAACCTTTACTATAGCTTGACACTGAACATTGAGCCTTGATGTGTAGGATAGGTGGGAGGCTTTGAAGCGGTGACGCCAGTCATCGTGGAGCCAACCTTGAAATACCACCCTTTAATGTTTGATGTTCTAACTTTGGCCCGTAATCCGGGTTGAGGACAGTGTCTGGTGGGTAGTTTGACTGGGGCGGTCTCCTCCCAAAGAGTAACGGAGGAGCACGAAGGTTAGCTAATCACGGTCGGACATCGTGAGGTTAGTGCAATGGCATAAGCTAGCTTGACTGCGAGAGTGACGGCTCGAGCAGGTACGAAAGTAGGTCATAGTGATCCGGTGGTTCTGAATGGAAGGGCCATCGCTCAACGGATAAAAGGTACTCCGGGGATAACAGGCTGATACCGCCCAAGAGTTCATATCGACGGCGGTGTTTGGCACCTCGATGTCGGCTCATCACATCCTGGGGCTGAAGTAGGTCCCAAGGGTACGGCTGTTCGCCGTTTAAAGTGGTACGCGAGCTGGGTTTAGAACGTCGTGAGACAGTTCGGTCCCTATCTGCCGTGGGCGCTGGAAGATTGAGAGGGGTTGCTCCTAGTACGAGAGGACCGGAGTGAACGCACCACTGGTGTTCGGGTTGTCATGCCAATGGCATTGCCCGGTAGCTACGTGCGGAAAAGATAACCGCTGAAAGCATCTAAGCGGGAAACTTGCCTCGAGATGAGTCTTCCCTTGGACTTTAAGTCCACTGAAGGAACGTTAAAGACTATGACGTTGATAGGTCGGGTGTGTAAGCGTAGCGATACGTTGAGCTAACCGATACTAATGAACCGTGAGACTTAACCTTACAACACCGAAGGTGTTTTGGGATTGAGAGAGTAAAGAAGTCAGATTTCAGCGAATGTTCAGGATTGGAATGAATGGTTGTGTGCGATAGTGATATTGAATGCAACGGTTCATGAAACAGAATATGCCTGGCGGCGATAGCGCGGTGGTCCCACCTGACCCCATGCCGAACTCAGAAGTGAAACGCCGTAGCGCCGATGGTAGTGTGGGGCTTCCCCATGCGAGAGTAGGGAACTGCCAGGCTTTAAATTAGTAACTATCAGAACAATTTTTGATTCTGATAGGGAAAAAGAATCGGTGGAGCGGTAGTTCAGTTGGTTAGAATACCTGCCTGTCACGCAGGGGGTCGCGGGTTCGAGTCCCGTCCGTTCCGCCACTTATTTATATTATGCCTGCTATATTAGCAGGCGTAGTAGTAAGCGTTCTTTAGGGGCGTAGTTCAATTGGTAGAGCACCGGTCTCCAAAACCGGGTGTTGGGAGTTCGAGTCTCTCCGCCCCTGCCATAAAAAAGTAAAAAACCCTTTGTTTTCACAAAGGGTTTTTTATTGCCTGCAATTTAACGAAATAATTTAGATTAATTTATTAATATCAATCGATTATTCACTATCTTCAGTAACACTAAAATTACTAATCAATTTATGAATCAGCTGATGGTGTTCGCTGTTTTGTAGCCAAATTGCATACAAAGGCAGATTAATTGATTGAAGTGGTAACACAGGTTTGAGCTCGGGATGCTGCCTTTGCCAGGATTCAGGCAAAAAAGTACAGCCAGCAGTATTCTTTAACAGTTGTTTTGCCATTAGCGCCGAACTGGTTGTCAGGATTGGTACGATCTCCTGCGTGAAGTATTCTTTTTCCTGCTGTGAAAAGTCCATTCCCCAATCAAGGGAGATATAGGCTCTTTTCTTATCACTGCTTTTACGCTCAGACATCACCAACTGTAATGGTATTGTGGTTATCTTTTCACTGACCAACTCATCCATTTTGGAGGGCTCTGTGGTAATCAAAAGATCTAACTGTCTTTCGTGAAGTTGCTGTACT